>JAVKIA010000030.1 GCA_031459715.1 Armatimonadota bacterium
GCCTGCTGGACGGCGGCCGGTATCCGCGCCCGCCGGGCCGCGAGACCAACCTGGCGCGAGCCCGCCGCCTGCTGGCCCGGCTGGGGCACCCGGAGCGCAGCCTGACCACGGTGCTGGTGGCGGGGACCAAGGGGAAGGGGTCCACCGCGGCCATGCTGGCGGCGGTGGAGACGGCCGCCGGGAGGCGCGTCGGCCTCTACACCAAACCCCACCTGGTCGACTACCGCGAGCGGATCCAGGTCGACGGCGGGCTGATAGCGCCGCAGGATTTGGCCGGCCTGGTGGATGAGGTGCGGCCCGCGGTCGAGGCCGGCGCCTCGGACCCGGAGGGCGTCCCCACCTACTTCGAGGCCTCCGTGGCCCTGGCGCTGCTGTACTTCCACCGCTGCCGCGTGGACCTGGCAGTGCTGGAGGTGGGGATGGGCGGGAGGCTGGATGCCACCAACGCCTGCAATCCTAGGCTATCGGTGATCACCCCCATAAGCTACGACCACATGGAGGCGCTGGGGCGCACGCTTTGGGCCATCGCCGGGGAGAAGGCGGGCATCGTCCGTCCGGGGCGTCCGGTGGTGGCTGCCCCCCAGCCGCAGGAGGCGGAGGTCAGCCTGCGGGAGGCCTGCGCCCAGGCCGGCGCTTCCCTGGTGCGCGTGGCCGACCGGGCGCGGTGGGAGACCAGGGCGATGTCGGCGTCCGGGCAGGTCCTGTGGCTGCGCGGTGCGTGCGACTACGGGATGATCCGGCTTCCGCTGGTCGGGCGGCACCAGGCGCTGAACGCGGCCACGGCGGTGGTGGCCGCCGAGGAGCTGGGCTCTTGCGGCTTCCCTCTGCCGCCTGAGGCGGTGCGCCGGGGCCTGGAGGGGCTGCGCTGGCCTGCCCGGGTGGAGGTGGTGCGGACACGTCCCCTGGGGGTGGTGGACGTGGCCCACAACGTGGCGGCGATGCAGGCGCTGCGGGACGCCCTGCTGGAGGTGTGGCCAGGACGCCGCCTGGTCCTGGTCTTCGGCATGGTGGCCTCCCACGACCACGAGGGCCCCTCCGCGGTGATCGTGCCCCTGGCCGACCTGGTCATCACGACGACTCCGGACCACTTCCGGCCGGTGGACCCGCAGGCCCTGGCGGAGGTGGTGCGGGTGTATGCTCCGCAGGTGGAGGTAGAGCGGAACTGTGCTGCCGCAGTCCGGCGGGCGCTGGCGGCGGCGGGGCCGGAGGACCTGGTCTGCGTTACGGGGTCGTTCTACCTGGCAGGGGAGGCGAGGGCCCTTCTGGCGGCATCAGGTGAGGAGGTGGCGCTGGCAGGGGAGAGGCCTGCTGAGGGCACCAGGTGAGGTGGCGCTGGCAGGGGAGAGGCCTGCTGAGGGCGGTGAGGTGGTGCCGGCAGGCAACGGTGTCCGGGGCAGGCAATGGTGTCCGGATCGCACCAGGAAGCGGCGGTATCCGGGGCGAAGGAAGGTAGCGCGTCCGTCAAGGATCTGGCCGTCCCTTCCCTCGATCTGGGCTTATCCCCGGATGCAAGTCTGTAGGGGTGCGTGTGCGTGTGGGTGGATCTCCTGGTTGAAGAGATCCTGAAGGCGCGCGGCAGGGGGGCCCACGTGGTCAATGACGCCTGGAGCCCTTCCGGCTTCGCGCACATCGGGTCGCTCAAAGGCGTCGTCCTGCACGACGCCATCACCCGGGGTCTGCGCGAGCGGGGCGTGGACACGGAGTTCCTCTACGGGTTCGACGACTACGACCCGCTGGATGCGGTGCCGCCCTACCTGGACCGGGAGCAGTTCGCCCCCTACCTGGGCGTGCCCCTGGCCAGCGTCCCCGCGCCACCCCCCGGGGCCGCCAGCTTCGCCGACTTCTACAGCCGCCGTTTCATCGAGGTCTACGAGCGCCTGGGCTGCACCCCGACACCGTACTGGGGGAGCGACCTCTACCGCAGCGGGCGGATGAATGAGGCCATCCGGCGAGTGCTGGACCGGGCGGCGGAGATCATGGAGATCGACCGGGAGATCAGCGGCAGCCGGCGGGCGGAGCGCCACCCCCTGCAGGTGATCTGCGAGGCCTGCGGCAAGATCGCCACCACGCTGGTGGTAGGGTGGGACGGCGAGGAGGTCTCCTACGAGTGCCTGCCGGAGAAGGTCACCTGGACCCGGGGCTGCGGCCACCGCGGGCGGCGCTCCCCCTTCGACGGAGGGGCGAAGCTCATCTACCGCGTGGAGTGGGCGGCCAAGTGGTGGGTGCTGGGGGTGACGGTGGAGGGGGCGGGGAAGGACCACTTCACCCGCGGCGGCTCCCACGACACCGCCAGCGCCGTGGTGCAGCGTATCTTCAACTACCCCCCGCCGTTCCCCATCCCCTACGAGTTTCTGCTGGTGGGCGGCAGGAAGATGAGCGGCTCCGCGGGGCGCGGAGTGCTGGCCCACGAGTTCCTGGAGATCCTCCGTCCGGAGCTGGCGCGCTTCCTGATGGTCCGCCTGCACTACCGGGAGCAAAAGAACTTCGACCCGGGGGGCGAGACCATCCCCCGGCTCTACGACGAGTACGACCGAGCGGCCCGGGCCTTCCTCGGCCAGGTGGACGATCCGGAACTGGCCCGCACCTACTGGTACGCCCGCACCGACGGGACGCGGCCGGAGGTGGCCCGGCCCCGCTTCAGCAAGGTGGCCTACCTTTTGCAGATCCCCTCGGTGCAGCTCGAGGCTGTGGTGGCCGAGGAGAAGGGAGGTCCCTTGACCGCCGAGGACAGGGAGGAGCTGGCGCAGCGGGTGGGCGACGCCCGCCGCTGGCTGGCCCGCTACGCGCCGGAGGCCTACAGGTTCGAGGTGCAGCCGGCCCTGCCGGGGGCGGCCGAGAAGCTGTCGGTGCGGCAACAGGAGTTCCTGGCCCATCTGGCGGAGGTGGCGGAGCAGGCGGAGGCCTGGCGGGGTGAGGTGCTGCACGGACGGATCCACGAGCTGAAGGCGACCATGGGACTGCCCCCCGCCGAGGCCTTCGGCGCCATCTACCTGGCCTTCCTGGGAAAGACCAGTGGCCCCCAGGCGGGGTGGCTGCTGGCGGCGCTGGACCGCGACTTCGTCCTGCGGCGCCTGCGGGAAGCTGCTGGGGCGAGGGCAGGGTCTTGAGCAGGGGCGACGGCGGGCTTGTGAGCGGAGGCGAGAACAGGCTGTGAGCGGAGGCGAACGCGGGGCGGTGAACGCACCGCTGCGCATCCTGGTGGTGGCGGACGTGGGCGAGCGCCACCTGCAGATGATCCGGGAGGCTGCGCCGGGGGCCCTGGTGGAGCAGACCGTGGAGCGGGCGCAGGTGGTCCGCCTGGCCCGGGAGGCGGACGTGATCGTGGGGTGGAACGTGCCGCGGGAGGCGGTGCAGCAGGCGAAGCGCCTCCGCTGGATCCACTCCACCGCCGCGGGGGTGGACCAGCTCCTCCACCCGGAGGTGGTGGAAGGGGAGGTGCTTGTCACCGACAGCAGCGGCATCCACGCCGAGCCCATCACCGAGCACGTCCTGGCGGTGATGCTGGCCTTCGCCCGCCGGCTGCCGGTGGCCATCCGCAACCAGGCCGCCCGCCGCTGGGACCGGCGCGCGGCGCTGGGCGAGGAGCTGTGGGGGAAGACCGCCGGCATCCTGGGGCTGGGGAGCATCGGCCGGGAGGTGGCCGCCCGCTGCAAGGCCTTCGGCATGAGCGTGATCGGCACCAGGCGCACGCCGCAGGAGGTGCCGGGGGTCGACCGGGTCTACCCGCCGGAGGGCCTGGACGAGGTGCTGGCAGCCTCCGACTACCTGGTGATCGTCCTGCCGCTGACGGCGCGGACGCGGGGGCTGATCGGGGCGCGGGAACTGGCCCTGATGAAACCCGACGCCTACCTGATCAACGTGGCCCGGGGACCCATCGTGCAGGAGGCGGCGCTGGTGGAGGCGCTGCGCGCGGGAAGGCTGCGCGGGGCGGCGCTGGACGTCTTCGAGCAGGAGCCGCTGCCGCAGGACAGCCCTCTGTGGGAGCTGGAGCAGGTCATCCTCACCCCGCATGTTTCCGGCGCGGCACCGGACTACTACGACCGGGCGCTGCCGCTGTTGTGCGAGAACCTGCGTCGCTTCCAGGCGGGGATGCCCCTGCTGAACGTGGTGGACAAAGATCAGGGCTACTGAGGTGCGCGCGTGAAACCCTATCCTCCTGAGCGTATTCACAACGTCGCCGTGGTCGGCCACGGCGGCACCGGCAAGACCTCGCTGGTGGAAGCCATGCTCTTCGCAGCCGGCGCCATCGACCGCCTGGGGCGGGTGGACGAGGGCACCACCACCACAGACTTCGACCCCGAGGAGGTGCGGCGCAGGCACACCATCAACGCCTCCCTGGCGCCCCTGGAGTGGAAGGAGCGCAAGGTCAACCTGATCGACACCCCGGGCTACCCCGACTTCATCGCCGAGATGGTGGCCCCGCTGCGGGTCTGCGAGGGGGCGCTGCTGGTGGTGGACGCGGTGGCCGGGGTGGAGGTGCAGACGGAGAAGGCCTGGGCCTACGCCGACCAGAACCGGGTCTGCCGGCTGGTGGTGGTCAACCGCCTCGACCGGGAGAACGCTGCCTTCGCCCGCACGGTGGAGGCGCTGCGGGGCAAATTCGGCAGCCGCATCGTGCCCCTGCAACTGCCCATCGGCACGGAGGCCCAGTTCCGCGGGGTGGTGGACCTGCTGCGCCTGCAGGCCTACACCTGGACGGAGCGGCAGGTATCCGCCGGTGAGATTCCTTCTGAGCTGCGGGCGGAGGTGCAGGCGGCCCGGGAGCGGCTGGTGGAGGCGGCGGCAGAGTCCGACGACGCCCTCACAGAGAAGTACCTGGAGGAGGGGACTCTCTCCCAGGAAGACCTGGAGCGGGGACTGCGCCAGGGCGTGCGGGCGGGGACGCTGGTCCCGGTGGTCTGCGCCGCCGGTCTGCGCACCATCGGAGCGGCGCAGGTGCTGGACGCCATCACCACACTGCTGCCCTCTGCGGCGGAGGCGCCGGTGGTGGGCAGGCGGCCGGGCGGCGACGAAGAGGTGCGCCGTCGCCCCAGCGTGGAGGAGCCGCTGGCCGCTCTGGTCTTCAAGACTATGGCCGACCCCTACGTGGGGAAGCTCTCCTACTTTCGCGTCTACACCGGGCGCTTCACCAGCGATGCGCCCGCCTACAACGCCACGCGCGACAGGATGGAGCGGGTGGGGGCGCTCTACTACCTGCGGGGCAGGCAGCAGGAGGCCGTGGGGGAGATTCCGGCCGGGGACATGGGGGCGGTGGCCAAGCTGTTGGAGACGGAGACGGGAGACACCCTCTGCGCCAGGGACGCGCCCATACTGCTGCCGCCGGTGCAGTTCCCCAGGCCGGCCATCACCCTGGCCATCGAGCCAAAGACCCGCGCCGACGAGGACAAGCTGGCCAACGCCCTGCACCGCCTGGCGGAGGAGGACCCCACGGTCCGCGTCTACCGGGACACGGAGCTGAAGCAGACGGTCATCTCCGGCATGGGCGAGTCGCACCTGGAGATCATCGCCGACCGGCTGCGGCGCAAGTTCGGCGTGGAGGTCACCCTGGCGGTGCCCCGGGTGGCCTACCGGGAGACCATCAAGCGGAAGGTCGGGGGCGTGCAGGGCCGCTACGTCAAGCAGACCGGGGGACGCGGCCAGTACGGGGTCTGCGTCCTGGACCTGGAGCCCCTGCCCCGGGGCGGAGGCTTTGAGTTCGTGGACGAGATCTTCGGAGGAGCCATCCCCAACCAGTTCATCCCCTCGGTGGAGAAGGGGGTGCGCAAGGCGATGGAGGAAGGGGTCCTGGCCGGCTACCCCGTGGTGGATGTCCGCGTGCGCCTGGTGGATGGCAAGTACCACCCGGTGGACTCCTCGGACATCGCCTTCCAGATCGCCGGATCGCTGGCCTTCAAGGAGGCGGCGCAGCAGGCGCAGCTGGTGCTGCTGGAGCCCATCATGGACCTGGCCGTGCGGGTGCCCGAGGAGGTCATGGGGGACATCATCGGCGACCTGAACGCCAAGCGGGCGCGCATCCTGGGGATGGAGCCCCAGGGGGACGGGACCACGGTGATCAAGGCTCAGGTGCCGCAGGCGGAGGTGCTGCGTTACGCCAGCGACCTGCGCTCTATTACCGGGGGGCGCGGCACATTCGAGATGGAGTTCTCCCACTACGAGGAGGTCCCCGCCCACGTGGCCGAGCGGGTGCTGGCGGAGGCGAAGAAGCAGAAGGCGACATGATAATATAAGCAAGATGGCGAACATACGTTCGGAAGCCCGGGACGAGATCCGCCAGCGGATCAACCTGGTGGAGCTCGTCTCCCAGCATGTTGCCCTGAAGAAGGCGGGGCGGCAGTATAAGGGGCTGTGCCCCTTCCACCAGGAGAAGACCCCCTCATTCCACGTGGACCCTGAGCGGGGCCTCTTCTACTGTTTTGGCTGCTCGGCGGGCGGCGACGCCTTCGACTTCATCATGCGCACCAGTAACCTCTCCTTCCCCGAGGCCCTGGAGCACCTGGCGGCGCGGACCGGTGTCCGCCTGGAGCGCACCGCACAGGAGGCGCGGGCCGCGGGTGAGCGCGAGCAGGTGCTGCGAGCGCTGGACGCGGCGGCGGCATTCTACCGGGAGCACCTGGCGGGGGCAGAGGGACAGGCCGCGCGCGCCTACCTGCGGCAGCGCGGGGTCGACGCTCAAACCGCGCAACAGTTTGGGCTGGGCTGCGCGCCCCAGGCCTGGGACGCGCTGCTGCGCCACCTGCGCGGCCGGGGGTATTCCCCGGACGTGCTGGAGCGGGCGGGTCTGGTGGTGGCGCGCCCGGGCGGAGAGGGGCATTACGACTTCCTGCGCCACCGCCTGGTCTTCCCCATCCAGGACCTGCAGGGGCGGACGGTGGCCTTCGGGGGTCGAGCGCTGGATGAGTCCACCCCAAAGTACCTGAACACCCGGGAGTCACCGGTGTTCAACAAGGGAAGAACCCTCTATGCCCTCAACTGGGCCCGGGAGGCGATCCGGGAAACGGGCGAGGTCGTTCTGGTCGAGGGGTACATGGACGCGCTGACCTGCCACCAGTTCGGAATCCGGAACGCCGTGGCCTCTCTGGGCACGGCGCTGACCCTGGACCACGTGTTGCTGCTGAAGCGGTTTGCCCCGCGTGCGGTGGTGGTGTACGACCCGGATACGGCCGGGCGGGCCGCCAGCGAGCGGGGGCTGCAGCTCTTCGAGGAGGGGGAAGTAGCCGTGCGTGTGGCCGTGCTGCCTGCCGGGAGCGATCCCGACGCCTTCCTCCGGAGGGAGGGACCCCAGCGATTTCGAACAATCCTGACCGAAGCTCTCCCGATGTTCGAATACCAGGTGGTGCAGGCGCTTACCCGGCACGACCCGCGTACGGTGGAAGGAAAGGTGGGCCTGGTCGACGAATTGCTTCCTGTTTTAGGGGCGGTGGCAAATCCGGTCCGCCAGTCCGAGTACCTGCGGGCGCTTGCGGAGCGGTTCATTATTTCTGAGGATGCGCTCCGCCAGCGCCTCGCTGCTACCAGACGGTCGGGCCGGGGAGCGGCACAGCCGCCGGCACCGGTTGCCGTTCAGGGGACGAAGCGCCTCCGGGCGGAGCGGCTGCTGCTGCACATGATGGTGCAGACACCGGAGATCCGGCGGCGGGTGCGCCGCGACCTTTCGGCCGAGGACTTCCGCGATTCCCTCCACCGCAACCTGGCGCGGATCCTGCTGCAGACGGACGAGCCGGCGGAGGTCCTGAGGGATCGTCTGCCAGACGAGGCAAGCGCGGCGCTGCTGACGCAGCTCGTGTTTGAGGACCACGGGGTCGCCGAGAAGGACCGGGAGAAGGTGGTGCACGGAAACGTGCGCACCATCCGCCAGGCCGACCTGGAAGAGCGGCTGCAGGCCCTGCGGCAGCGGCTGGCGGCGGCGGAGGCAGCGGGGCGGCAGGAAGAGGTCGCAGACCTTCAGCGCACCATCCTGGAGGTGCGGCGGCAGGCCCTGGCGGAGGAGCGGGCGGCGCACTAGGCGGGAGCGCATGACCAAGAAGAAGGCCCAGGTGCCGGCGACCACAACCGAGGAAGCGGCGGCGGAGAAGGGACCACTCACCGCGGAGCTGCGCGGCCTGATCGAGCTGGGGCGCAAGCGGGGCTACCTCACCCAGGACGAGATCCTGGAGCAGTTCCCTGAGGCGGAGCAGAACGTCGACGAGATCGACCGCATCTACAGCATCCTCTCCGGCCAGGGGATCGAGATTGTAGAAGAGGCCAAGGAGACGGAGGAGAAGCCCAAGGGGGAGGAAGAGGAGGAGTCGGACCTGGACGCCATCTCCATCGACGACCCGGTCCGCATGTACCTCAAGGAGATCGGCAAGGTCGCCCTGCTCACCCCGGAACAGGAGGTCACCCTGGCGCAGCGGATGGAGAAGGGCGACGCGGAAGCCAAGCGCCGCCTCATCGAAGCCAACCTCCGCCTGGTGGTCTCCATCGCCAAGAAGTACGTGGGGCGGGGAATGCTCTTCCTCGACCTGATCCAGGAGGGCAACCTGGGCCTGATCCGCGCCGTGGAGAAGTTCGACTGGCGCAAGGGCTACAAGTTTTCCACCTACGCCACCTGGTGGATCCGCCAGGCCATCACCCGGGCCCTGGCCGATCAGGCGCGTACCATCCGCATCCCCGTGCACATGGTGGAGACCATCAACAAGCTGGTGCGCATCTCCCGCCAGCTCCTGCAGGAGCTGGGGCGAGAGCCCACGCCGGAGGAGATCGGTGAGGTGATGGGCCTGCCGGCAGAACGGGTGCGCGAGATCCTGAAGATCGCCCAGGAGCCAATCTCCCTGGAGACCCCTATCGGGGAGGAGGAGGACTCCCACCTGGGCGACTTCATCGAGGATCAGGACGCCCTGGCCCCCGCGGAGGCGGCCTCCTTCACCATGCTCAAGGAGCAGCTGGAAGGGGTGCTGGAGACGCTGACGCCGCGGGAGCGGAAGGTGCTGAAGCTGCGCTTCGGGCTGGACGACGGCCGCCCCCGCACCCTGGAGGAGGTGGGCCGGGAGTTCGGGGTCACCCGGGAGCGCATCCGCCAGATCGAGGCCAAGGCCCTGCGCAAGCTGCGCCACCCCAGCCGTTCCAAGCGGCTGAAGGACTTCATCGAGTAGCCTCGGGCTTCACACCGCATCAACCGCTAGGGACGAGGACCGGGTCCGATCCAGGCGATTCGGATCTCCTTCACCCGCGCGAGCTCCGTGTCACCCGTGACCAGCACCCCTGCGGCGCTTCTCGCCGCGGCTGCGGCGAACGCATCCGCGTAGGCAACCGGGTACCGGACCTTCAGGGACGCCGCGGCGAGCACCACAGGCTCGTCGACAGGGAGCACCTGGACCCCCAGCCCGCGCAGACCGGCAACCACCGCCTTCGCCTCCCGCTCGCCTGCCCGGCGGCCAACCAGGTAGTAGACTTCACCGAGGTTTACGACGCTGATGGCCACCTGGAGGGCCTCCAGGCGCATGCGCAGCGCCCGGCGGGCGCGCCGGTGCGCCTCTCCGTCTCCGGCCATGGCGTCGATCAGATCCCGGACCACTGCGCCGGGCGGCTCGCCCTGCAGCCACGCCAGAACCGCCCAGGAATCGAGGACCACCCGCACCAGTGCTACCGGCCGCGTGCGGCCTCCCGCTCGTGCTCCGCCGCCAGGTCTGCGAGCAGCGGTACGCCCCGGTACCGACCGTACAGCTCACCGGCCCGTCCTGCCGGGGCCGGGCGCACCACGATCCGGTCGCCCTCGACCTCCATCACCAGGCGCATTCCCGGGCGCAGGCCCAGGGCCTTGCGAATCTTCTTGGGGATCACGAGCTGGCCTTTGACCGACAGTGACGCAAGGGTCACGGTTGCGTTCACCTAAGGTATAATCTGCCTTACTAAATGGTAAGATCATTCCTTCCGCCGGTCAACCCTCAAAATGCCGACGTAAAACGAAACCGGCCGGGCGTATGGTCAGTGTCGAATTCCCTGGAAGAGCATCGGGCCTGCATGAACTTCCTTGTTGGAGGTCCAGGGTGACACGTTGTATGCTCAGCTCGACCTCTTAAGCTCCAGGCGGAGATTGGAGGAAGTGCCATGGAATTTGAAGTTCGCGGCCGTGACACCGTGGGCGAGGGTCGGGCGCGAATCGCCTGGGCGGAGCGGGAGATGCCTGTCCTGCGCAGCATCTGTGCGCGCTTCGCCCGGGAGCGGCCGCTGGCGGGGATGCGCATCGCCGCCTGCCTGCACGTCACCAGCGAGACGGCCGCGCTGGTGCGTACCCTGATGGCCGGCGGGGCCACGGTGCGACTGTGCGCCAGCAACCCCCTCTCCACCCAGGACGACGTGGCCGCGGCGCTGGTGGAGGAGCAGGTGGAGGTCTTCGCCATCAGGGGGGAGGACCGGGAGAGCTACTACCGACACATCCAGCGGGCCCTGGACCTGCGGCCGCAGATCACCATGGACGACGGGGCCGACCTAGTGACCGCGGTGCACGAGCAGCGGCGCGAGCTCCTGCCCGAGATCGTAGGGGGAACGGAGGAGACCACCACCGGTGTTATCCGCCTGCGGGCTATGGCCCGGGAAGGCGCGCTGCGGTATCCCATCATTGCCGTCAACGACGCCCGGACCAAGCACCTCTTCGACAACCGCTACGGCACCGGCCAGTCCACCATCGACGGGCTGCTGCGGGCCACCAACCTGCTGCTGGCGGGCCGGGTGGTCGTGGTCTGCGGCTACGGCCTCTGCGGGCGGGGGGTGGCCCTGCGCGCCCGCGGCATGGGGGCCCGGGTCATCGTCACCGAGGTGGACCCCCTGCGGGCGCTGGAGGCGGTGATGGAAGGCTACCAGGTGATGCCCCTGCTGCTGGCGGCGGAGGTGGGGGAGGTCTTCATCACCGTCACCGGCAACCGGGACGTCATCCGGCGGGAGCACCTGGAGCGGATGCGGGACGGCGCCGTCCTGGCCAACAGCGGTCACTTCAACGTGGAAATCGACATCCCCGCGCTGGAGGCCATGGCCACCGGGAAGGAGCGGATCCGGGAGTACGTGGACGAATACCGGCTCTCCGACGGACGGCGCATCTCCCTGCTGGCGGAAGGCCGCCTGCTCAACCTGGCCGCCGCGGAGGGGCATCCGGCCGCGGTGATGGACATGAGCTTCGCCAACCAGGCCCTCTCGGTGGAGTACCTGGTCAGAGGTGAGCGGCAGCTTGTCCCTGACGTCTATCCGGTGCCTGCAGCGATCGATGCCGCAGTGGCCCGGCTCAAGCTGGAGGCAATGGGGATCGCCATCGACGCCCTGACTCCGGAGCAGGAGCGCTACCTCCGCTCCTGGACCGAAGGGACCTGACTGCCTGCGCTACTGGAGATCCCAAAGAAACACCAGGGCATCGTCACCGGCACTTGCTGCCCGCCTACCATCAGGCGAAAACGCTACCGCATTTACATGACCACGATGGCCTCGAAGAACTCTTTGCACCCCTCCCTGTGTGACGTCCCAGAGGATGACCGTACCGTCGAAGCTGCCGCTTGCCAGAATCTTACCCGCTGGCGAGAAGGCAACTGAGGTGACAAAGTCCTGGTGCCCTTTGAGCCTCAGCAGTTCCTTCCACGTTTGAGTTGCCCAGAGTATCAGAACCCCGTCCCAGCTCCCGCTCGCCAGGGTCCTTCCATCCGGCGAGAATGAGACCGACGTCACCAGATCTCTGTGCCCTTCCAGTGATGCCCTCCATGTACCCCTTGCGGCATCAAGGACCCTGACCGTTCGGTCCCGGCTGGCAATGGCCAGAGTCTTCCCGTCAGGCGAGAAGGCCACCGACATAAACCAACTGGGCCTATCCTCCATCCACTTTCGCTCTCCCGTCTGAGCATCCCAGAGGATGATCCGTCCAAATAGCTGCTCTCTACCCAGAATCATCAGTCTCTCCGCTCCAACGCTGGCCAGAGCGCTCCCGTCTGGCGAAAAGGCCACAGATGTCACCCAACTGGTATGCCCGGTTAGTCTCTTCCTCGATTCACCGGCCCGTGCGTCCCAAAGTATCGTCGTGGCATCGTCCCCGCCGCTGGCCACATATCTGCCATCTGGAGAGTAGGCAACAGCCCTCACCGCACCCTTGTGTCCGGTCAGCCGCATCTTCTCTTTGCCAGTTTGGACGTCCCAGATGATGATGTTCTTGTCAGCACTGCCGCTACCCAGGTGGCCATCAGGGGAAAATGAGAGTGATGTCACTTTGCCCGTGTGGCCTTCCAGCCTTATGAATTTCATGGCCTTCTCGTCCTGGAGAGTTGCCGAACTATGAAGGGGCTCTTGTGCTACGGCGTAACTTACTATCACCAGCGGAAGTAGCCACAAGGTTCTGAGCCTGATGCTGTGCTTGTGGACTCTCGCCAATATGCCCGCAGACCGCACGGCCGACCACCCCCTCTCTGGTTATCTATTCGTCGACACCTTTTAGGAGACCCCGCCGCCGGTAAATCGGCCCCGGCCTGCCGATGAATAGGGTGTGCTGGCTGGGCTCCTCGACTTGCTCTACCCCCCACGCTGCGTGGTCTGCCGGACCGTGGGGGAGGGGCCGCTGTGCGCGCGCTGCCGCGCGGGGTTTGCCCCCGTACCGGTGCCGTTCTGCTGCCGCTGCGCCTGCCCCCTTGGGGGCTCCGAGGCCTCACTTTGCCGGACCTGCACCGACCGTACACCGCCGTTTGCCGCCGCCCGAGCCCTGGCTGTGTTCGAAGGGTCGGTGCGTACGGCGGTGCACCGACTCAAGTACCAGGGGCGCCGCGAGCTGGGCCCGGTCCTGGGCCGGATGCTGGCCGCCTTCGTACGGGAGGCGCCTGCGCTGGGAGAGGCGGACCTGGTGGTGCCGGTGCCGTTGCATGCATCGCGCGAGCGGGAGCGCGGCTTCAACCCGGCTCTGCTCCTGGCCGCAGCGGTGGCCGAGGCGCTGGATCTCCCCCTCCTGCCGTCCGGGCTGGAGCGGACCGTGCCCACGGCGCCGCAGAGCGCGCTGGGCCTGAGGCAGCGATGGGCCAACGTGGCCGGCGCCTTCTCCGTCCCGGCTACCGGTGCGGGGATGGTGCGGGGCAGGGCCGTCCTCCTGGTGGACGACGTCATGACCAGCGGGGCCACGGCGGCGGAGTGCGCGGCGGCGCTGCGGCGCGCCGGAGCCGGGCGGGTTGCAGTGGTCACGCTGGCGCGGGCCACCCCGCCCGAGGCCAGGCCGCGGGTGGAGGAGGACAGGCCGGAGGCGGGGGAGAGCAGGCCGCAGAGCGCAGGAAGTCGGACTGCCGCAGCAGCTGAGGGCGCCGCACAAGGCCAACCGCCTGAGGGGCAGCGGCTCCTGCGGGGGACTATGGCACCAGGTGCAGCAGGGGGAGGCGGTAGACCGGGAGCAGTCCGGGCGGGGCGTCCTTGATCACTGGCAGGGCGTTGGTCACGATGGCCCACGTGGCCAGGTCGCCGTGGATCCCTCCGGGGATGACCAGATGCAGCTCCGGCAGCCCGTGGATGGTGATGGCGTCGTGCGGGTCCGCCGCGCCCTGCGCCATGACCAGGTCCAGGACCACGGCGGGCTCATCGCCGTCCCCGGTGCGGTAGGCGCGGGCCACCTGGTGCAGGCCCCGTACCACCCCGCCGTTGACGACCGGAGCGATCTCCTCACTAACCCGCCCCACCTCCCACTGCAGAGCGGCGGCGATCATCGCCGCGGACTCCCCCAGCCCCACGTGCCCCAGGCTCCCCTGGCGCACCCCGGCCTGGAAGGCCTCCGGCGCGAGCCCCACGCCCACCTTGCGCTGCAGCGCTTCGCGGCGCGTGCTCACGTCCACCACCCGCTCCGCGGAGATCCGGGTCACCTGACGGCAGGGGGCGGTGAGCATGATGGGCAGGGCGTCCATAACGAACCCCGGGTTGACGCCCAGCCCCACCACGGTGACGCCGCGGCGCCGTGCCGCCTCGTCCAGGCGGCGTGCTTCGGCGGGGTGGTGGTACCAGGGGTAGGCCAGCTCCTCGCACGTGGAGGCCACGTCCAGCCCGGCCTGGACCGCGGCTTCCAGTTGGGGTAGGACCGTGCGCAGGCGCGACCCGGTGCAGTGGACCAGGATGTCGGCGGGGGTGCGCAGCGCGGCCTCCGCATCCGTGGTCACCTCCACGCCGAGCGGAGAGGTCCCCAGCAGGGTGCCCAGATCCCGTCCGGCCTTCGCCGGGTCCAGGTCGCAGGCGGCGACGATGGTGTGTCCGCGCTCAAGAGCCAGGCGGGCAATGCCCAGGCCGATGTTGCCCAGACCTTGATGGATGAGGCGCACCGGCCACCATTCTAGCACCCGGTTGCGGCCGGAGGCGACCGTTGCCGCATCAGGCCGCAGGCGGCGGCCGCATCGGGCGCAGGGAGAGCCCGGCAGGGCGGCGAAGGGGGAAGTGAGCCTGAGCATTCGTTGGTGAAGGAGGCGGGACAGTGGAGCTGGGTCTGGCAGGACGTATGAACCTGCTGGGGACCGAGACGGCGTTCGAGGTCCTGGCGCGGGCGAAGGCGCTGGAACGGCAGGGACGGCACATCATCCACCTGGAGGTGGGGGAACCCGACTTCGACACCCCACAGAACATCAAGGACGCCGCGGTCCAGGCGTTGCGCGACGGGTTCACCCACTACACGCCCACGGCCGGGCTGTGGGAGGCGCGCGAAGCGGTGGCCGAGTACGTCGGCCGGACCCGCGGCTTCCATGTCTCTGCGGAGGAGGTGGTGCTGACCACCGGCGCCAAGCCCATCATGTTCTTCGCCATGCTGGCCCTGATAGAGCCGGGCGACGAGGTGATCGTGCCCGACCCGGGCTATCCCATCTACGACTCCATGGCCCGCTTTGCCGGAGGCACGGTGCGGCCGCTGCTGTTGCGGGAGGGGAACGATTTTCGGATCGATCCGGAGGAGTTCCGCCGCCTGATCAGCCCGCGGACGAAGCTGGTCGTCCTCAACTCCCCCCACAACCCCTGTGGCTCTGTGCTCTCGCTGCAGGACCTGGAGGCCATCGCTGGGGCGGTGGCGCCGACTTCCGCCTGGATCCTCTCCGACGAGATCTACGGGCGGATCACTTACGACGTGGAGGCGGCAAGCATCGCCAGCCTGCCCGGGATGCGTGAGCGGACCATCATCCTCGACGGGTTCTCCAAGACCTACGCCATGACCGGCTGGCGCCTGGGCTACGGAGTGATGCCGGTGCCGCTGGCGGAGCGCATCACCCAGCTGGCCACCAACGCCACCTCCTGCGCCGCGGCCTTCACCCAGGTGGCCGGTGCCGCGGCGCTGCGCGGGCCGCAGGACTCGGTGGACCGCATGGTAGCGGAGTTCCGCCGCCGTCGCGACCTGATGGTCAAAGGGCTGAACGCCATCGAGGGCATCACCTGCCGCACGCCGCGGGGAGCGTTCTACGTCTTCCCCAACACCAGAGCCGTGGACCCGGACAGCGCCCGCCTGGCCTCCTTCCTGCTGAACGAGATGGGCGTGGCGGTACTCTCGGGAACGGCCTTCGGCCCCGGCGGCCAGGGGTACCTGCGTCTCTCCTACGCCAACTCCGTGCCCAATATCGAGGAGGCGCTGCGGCGCATCGCCGAGGGGGTGGCTCGCTACCGGGCGGCGGCCACGGCCTAGGGCACCCCACGCATCGCATGCGGTTCCTGGGGACCACGCCTCCAGCGCAGCTCAATGCCCCGGGCAGGCGAGCAGCCTGCACCGCGCGGTGAGGCTCCCCGCGGCCCACCTGCTCCTTCTTGCCGCCGTCGCCGCGGCCGGCGTGGGGGTGTGGGTCTGGCCGGCCGAGGCCAAGTCCTTCCGCTTCTCCCGTGTGGAGATCGATGCGGAGGTGCGGCCCGACGGCTCCATGCGCGTGGTGGAGCGCCGCACCTACGTCTTCGACGGCTCCTTCCGCTTTGCCACGCGCGACGTGGTGTTGCGGGGTGCCGGTGAGATCCGGGAGATCAGCGTCGCCGATGACCACGGAGCCTACCGTCTGGCCGGCGGTGAACAGCCGGGTACCTTCCAGGTGCGGCGCGGCCCCGGGCAGGTGGAGATCACGTGGTTCTACCGGGCGCGGGACGAGGCGCGCACCTTTGTGATCTCCTACCTGCTGACGGATGTGGTCACGGTCTGGCGGGACGTGGCTGAGGTGTACTGGAAGTTCGTGGGCGCGGAGTGGGACGTTCCCTCCGAGGAGGTGGTGGTGTCGGTCCGGTTGCCCGGTCAGGTGCGCAGGGAGGAGATCCGGGCCTGGGGCCACGGGCCGCTGCACGGGGTGGTGACGGTGGAGGACGGACTGGTGCGCCTCGCCGTGCGCGGGCTGCCGGCCTTCACCATGGTGGAGGGGCGCGTCCTCTTCCCCCCACGGGTCGTCCCGCACGCGGCGAAGCGCCACGACCGTGCGGCCCTGGAGGCGGTCGTGGCCGAGGAGAGCGGGTTCGCCTCCCGGGCCAACCGGGAGCGGGCGAAGGCCCGCGCCGTTGTGGGGGCATGGATCGCCTACCCCGTGGCGGTGCTGGGCCTGTTCCTCTACCTTTACCTGCGGTTCGGGCGGGAACCCGAGCCGCGCGTCCCCGATGAATACTACCGGGAGCTGCCGGGCGATTACCCACCCGCGGAGTTGGGCGTCCTGTGGCGCTTCCGCCGCGTGCGTCCCGAGGACTTCGTGGCCACGGTGATGGACCTGGCCCGCCGCGGGTACCTCCGGATCGAGGAGCGGGAGGCCGGGGGCGACGACGAGTACGTGCTCACTCCTGTCCGGGACGTCGCCAGCGGGGGCAGGGCAGGGGAGCGAGAGGCCGCAGGCAGTGCGACTGCGGGGGGGACCACCGCAGTCAGCCCGACGGGAGGTGAAGCGCTGCAGACCTACGAGCGGAGGGCACTGGAGATCCTCTTCGGGCGGCGGGGGCGACCCCTGGAGGTGTCGCGGCGTGACGGCATCAGGGGAGAGGCGAAGCGGCGGCTGCAGGAGGGCTTTGCTCAGTGGGCCCGCCTGGTCACCGGGGCGGCAGCGCGCCACGGCTGGTTCGACACGAAAAGCTCGTTGCTGCGCACTGCTGTGCGGGTCGGCGGAATCGTCCTGGCCGCGGGCTCCTTCTTCGCCCTCTTCGTCTTCGCCGTGGCCGCGCCTCGGGCGGCGATCCTGGTGCTGGAGGGCATTCCTCTGGGTGTGGTCCTCAGCCTGTTCGCCTTCGCCATTGACCGGCGCTCGCCCGGGGGCGCCGACGAGTTCCGTCGCTGGCGGGGGTTCCAGCGCTTCCTGCGAGACTTCTCCCAGATGAAGGACCAGCCTGTCCCCGCCCTGGCGCTGTGGGAGCACTACCTGGTCTACGCCATTCCTCTGGGCGTCGCCGACCGGGTGCTGCGCCAGCTCCGCGCCCTCTACCCGGCGGCCGAGTTGCAGCAAAGCGGCATCATGCGCTGGTACTCCCCCTCCTCAGGGTGGGGGCGCGGGGACGGTGTCAGTCTGGTGGAGAGCTTCCGCACGTTCACCTCCGCCTTCACCAGCACAGTGGCTACGGCCGCCTCCCCGCCCAGTGGAGGCGGGGGCGGCGGCGGAGGGCTCTCCGGAGGCGGCGGAGGCGGTGGTGGTGGCGGGGGAGGCAGGGCCGGGTAGGTCGCAGCAACCAAAAGGGGGGAGGCGGCATTGGCGCGACTTCCGGAGTTCGCCACACCAGAGGAGGAGCGCGCCTACCTCGAAGGGGTGAAGGCGCAACTGGACCGGGCGCAGACCAAGGAGGAGGTCGTGGCCGTCTGGCGGCAGCACTACCTGCGGATCGGCCACCGTAAGCTGGGGCGGCTGCTGCTCGGCCGGCCCCTCGAGGAGGTCCTCAGGCCACGGGGCTGAGGCGGAGCGGTGGCAAACCCTGAGCCCCGCGGCGAAGGCTCAGGGGGGTGCGGGAGCTTCAGGCTCCACGGGCGAGACGCAGCGCCTCCAGAACCTCAGGGTAGGGAGCAGCCTGGGGCCGGCAGCGGATGATCCTGGACAGCGCCCGCTCCATCGGCTCTCCCTGAACCTTACAGAGATAGGCCAGGGCGATGCTGGGGGAGCGGTTGGCCCCGGCGGTGCAGTGCAGGTACAGGACGTGGCCCCGCCGCAGCAGCCGCCGCACCGCCTGTACCGCCTCATCCATCCGGGCGATCACGGCCTGCGGCGACCAGTCCTCAATGGGCAGGTGGTGCGCCTCGACCCCCGCCGCATCGTACCATTCCTTCAGCCGGGCCCAGGCCAGCCCCAGAGCCGCCAGGTCCTCGTCGGTCTGCAGGCACAGCACCGCAGTTACCCCGCGGCGCTTCAGGCTGGCGACATCGTCCGGCGTCAGCGGCGCCCGGCCCACGAGGAGGTGGGGGAGGATGAACGAGGCGTCATCCATGGTCGAGGTGGAATCCTTCACCGCGGGGGGACCGCCCGGGCGATGAAGACCAGTATTCTCCCCGCGAGGTCCGCGCCGTAGGGAGAGTCGAAAAGGTAAGTACCGTGGGCGCTGCCGGGGTAGATGTGCAGCGTTCTAGCGCCCCCGGCGGCGGCGTACATGGCGCGCATCGCAGGTGTCACGCTGTCACCCCCGCTGCTGATCCACAGGGAGGGCATCCGCAGGCGGGCCAGCTCCGCGCTGCTCACCACAAGACCCCGGAAGGCCTGCGGGCTGCTGATCACCACCAGAGCCCCGGCGCCGTCCCCGGCCGCCACCTTGATGGCGGCGGTGCCCCCCATGCTGGCTCCGACCAGCGCCACCCGCTGCACACCCTGGCCGCGCAGGTAGGCTGAAGCGGCCCGGACGTCCCGGTCGATCAGGTCGATGCGCCGCGGGCCCCCTGACTGCCCGTAGCCGCGGAAGTCGAAGGCCAGTGCGCGGAATCCCTCCGCTGCCAGCTGCCGGGCGAAGGGATGCCAGCTCGTCTGGTCGGTGGGGAACATGTGCGCCAGCACCACACCCGCAGGCCCGCTGCCAAACAGCGTCCCGGCCAGGGTGATCCCATCGGAGGTGGTGAAGCTGACGGGCTGGCCGCTGGGCCCGGCGCCGCCTGCACCGGCTGCTGCAGCCTGCTCGCCGGTGGCGACATCCGCCGTGCCGGCCGCCAGAAGCACCGCCAGGAGAACGGCCGCGGTCCCGCACCGCGCGTTCACAGACACGCCACGATCGCCTCCCGCAACACCTGCACGATCCGGTCGATCTGCGCCTCGGTGGTGACAAACGGCGGCGCCAGGCAGATTACGTCGCCGATGGGGTGCTCACCGCTCTGCCCCACACGGATGCGCGCCACCAGCCCGCGCTGCCGCGCCTGGGCCAGCACCCGGGCACCCAACCCGACGGCCGGGGTCTTCGCGGCCTTGTCCTCGACCAGCTCCAGGCCGCACATCAGGCCCAGGCCGCGCACATCGCCCACCACCGGCAGGTCGGCCAGCGTGCGTAGCCCCTGGAGGAGGCGCTCGCCCAGCGTCCCCGCCCGGGGCACCAGGGCCTCTCGCTCCAGGATGTCCAGGTTGGCCAGGCCCACCGCGCAGCAGGTGGCGTGGGCGGAGTAGGTGGCCGCGTGCATGAAGCGCTCCGCGGGCGGGGCCTCAGCGATGGTCCGGTGGATCTCCCGCGAGACCATAACCCCGCCCAGCGGCAGGTAGGCGCTGGTCACCCCCTTGGCAAACGTGACCATGTCCGGCTGCACGCCCCAGTGCTCCAGGGCGAACCAGCGACCGGTGCGGCCAAAACCGGTGATGATCTCGTCGGCGATGAACAGGATCTGGTATTCGTCGCAGATCTGACGCACCCGGGGGAAGTAGTCCGGGGTGGGAGGGATCACCCCGCCTGCACCGATCACCGGCTCGGCGATGAAGGCGGCGACGGTGTCCGGGTCCTCAGCCTGCAGCGCCGCCTCCAGGGCGTCGGCCTGTGAGCCGGGGT
This sequence comes from Armatimonadota bacterium, assembly GCA_031459715.1. Classification (NCBI taxonomy): domain Bacteria; kingdom Bacillati; phylum Candidatus Sysuimicrobiota; class Candidatus Sysuimicrobiia; order Candidatus Sysuimicrobiales; family Candidatus Humicultoraceae; genus Candidatus Humicultor; species Candidatus Humicultor tengchongensis. The sequence goes on from JAVKIA010000030.1 coordinate 19,894, forward strand.
AGCGGTAGGGATACGACGGCAGGATGTGGCCGAAGCCCGGGACCGGTGGCCCAAACATCCGCTGGAAGGCGGGCATCCCCGTGGCGCTCATCGCCCCCAGGGTCACGCCGTGGTAGCTGTGGATCCGGGAGATGATCTTGGACTTCTGCGGCCGGCCGCGCCGCCGCCAGTAGTAGCGGGCGATCTTGAAGGCGGTCTCGGTAGACTCAGCGCCCCCGGTGGTGAAGTAGACGCCGGAGAGGTTGGGATAGGCCAGCCCGACCAGCCGTTCCGCCAGGCGCACGGCGGGCTCATTGGTGAACCCCACGTAGGCGCTGGTGTAAGCCAGGCGGCGCATCTGTGCGGCAGCGACCTCCGCCAGCTCGGCGCGGCCGTGGCCGACGTTGACGTTCCACAGGGAGGCCAGGCCGTCAATGTACTCCCGTCCGTCCACATCCTTCAGCACTGCGCCCTGTGCTTCCGCCACCACCAGGGGCGGGGTGTGGTCGGCCGGGAAGTGCAGCGGGTGGATCAGGTGCTCCCTGTCTGCCTCAACCAGCGTCTGGCGTGCTGTGCGGCTTTGCATCGGCTCTTCTCCCTCGAGGTGTGGTCGGTTCCGGACGCGATCGATCCGGGGTCCCCCATGGCTAACATTCCGTCCCGCGGCGGGGAAGCCCTGCGCAGGGCGGGCACCGGCAGCTTCCCCCGTAGAGCTGTTGCTGTGCGGCTTCCCCCCTCAAAGCCGTCGCGTCTGCCGATACAGAGGTCAGGAGGAGGGAGAACGTGCCCGGCGACCGCGGGCTGACGTTGATTGAGGTGATCGTTGCCCTGGCCCTGCTGGGGACCGCGCTGGCGGCCATCGCCGGCACGGTGCAGGGGGCGTTCCGCGCCATGCTCCTGGTCGAGCGCACGCTGGAGGTGCAGCAGAACGCGCGCATTGCCGTCGACCGGATGGCAGATGAGCTCCGCTGGGCTGAGGCCGTCCTGGACGACGCCCGCTGCGCCGGCCTGTGCGCCGACCGGATCACCGTGCGCATCTCACCGCACAACCCCCGCCGCCCGGGCGAGACCTACGTGGTCACCTTCCAGCGAGACGAGGTGCAGCGCGAGCTGGAGCGGCGTCTGGGCAGCGCTGTGAACAACCTGGCCGGGTTCATTGAGAGCCTGGTCTTCCGGTACTTTGGACCTGACGGGACAGCGGCCCTCCGCCCGCAGGAGGTCGCCCGGGTGGAGGTGGCGGTGGTAGCCGCAGCGCCCTCCCCGGGAGCCACGCGGACTGTGACGACGGAGGTCTTCCTGCGGAATCGCCCGGCACCCACGCCGGCTCCATGAAGCCGGGCATTGGCGGCGCCTGATTCGATCACCCGGCTCCGCGGCCGGCCACCGCCCTCTGCGCGTGCTGACTCCTGCAGCTTTGACACGGTCGTTACACTCCTGATGGATCGTAGGCCGTAGCCTGTGAGAAAGAGCTCCCAAAGGAGGAATCAGCGTGAGGGTCTATTTGAGCGTTGTCCTGCTCATCGCTGCGGTCTTCGCTCTGCCGCCGGTCGCGCGAAGCCAGGATCCGGTGGCTGCGGCCCGCGCACAGCTCACCACCGCCCGCTTCCACGCCGGTGAGCTGGCGCAGCGGGGCGCGGCGGTGGCGGCGACGCAGCTGCACCTGCGGCACGTGGTGAACTGCCTGGAGGGACCGCAGGGGAAGAACTTCACCGCCGCGGCCGGCCACCCATGCCAGGGCCAGGGGAGCGGGGCGATTGTGGACCTGCGGGCTGCTTCGGCCTCGGGCCACGCCGGGGCGGAGAGGGCGCTGACCTTCGCCAGCGCCGGCCTGACCGTGGTCCTGCAGGGACTGGCCAGCACCGACGTCAACGAAGCCCAGCCGTTTGCCGCGGTGGTGGCCAGGCAGATGGACGCGGCGTTAAGCGCCCTGGGGCGGTAGCAGCCGGTGGGGAGTGGGGCGCGCGGGGTGTCCTGGTATGCGGAGCGCCACGGGTTGGGGCGCCTCCGGCGCGCCGGGTTCTCCTGAATGGCCAGGGTTTCCGGCCGGGCGTATAATGCGGGTGAGCCGCCGCCGTAGCTCAATCCGGCAGAGCACCGCACTTGTAATGCGGGGGTTGGGGGTTCGACTCCCCCCGGCGGCTCCAGATGCACGACTTGGCATTGCTCCTTCGGCTGCGGGATGATTTGACCACTCCTCCCCGACCTTAAGCGGTGGGACTCGGTTGCAGGTGCTGCGGATCTCCGTCCTGCTCCTTCCTCACAGTGTCCTGCGGGTGCTGCCTGTTTCCCGTAGCCCCTGAATTTCTCGCATGAGCTGCCGAGAACAGGTCTGGAGATGCGTGGCCCGGAGGTCAACCTGCTGCTACACTGGGAGGAGCCGGATCAGGGGAGGTAGCGGGTGATGGCCACCAGGGCCCGTTTGACCGCCAGAGACCTGTGGGAGCGCGGCAAGAGCGACCTCAGGCTGGAGCTGGTCAACGGACAGATCGTTGAGATGCCTCCTCCGGGGGGCCTCCACGGCCGCGTCACGGTGAAGATTGCTTCCCGGCTGGATGAGTATGTGAGACAGCATGGTGGGGGAGAGGTCGTTGCGGGCGATGTGGGTTTTGTGCTGCATCTACCTACCGACCCCGAGCGGGTCAGGGGTCCCGACGTCGCCTTTATATCAACCCGGCGACTGCCGGAAGGCCAGCTTCCGGAGGGCTTTCTTGAGGGAGCCCCGGACCTGGCCGTCGAGGTGCTGTCCCAGAGCGACAGCCCGGTGGACGTTCAGCAGAAGGTACGGGACTGGCTGGAAGGCGGTGCCCGACTGGTCTGGGTTGTGGCGCCCCAGGCCAGGACCGTCACGGTGTACCGGCCTGATGGCTCGGCCCGACTCCTTCGGGATCAGGAAATGCTCGAGGGGGAACAGGTCTTGCCCGGGTTGACGATCCCCCTCGGCGAGGTCTTCTAGGCGCTGACCATCTTAGTCCCGTTGGCCCCCGCCCGAAGCGCCAGTTCCCTGGCCAGTTCCGCGGCCGCCGCCACCGCGGGGTAGAGCAGGTCCGTCGGGTTGGAAGGAAGCCCCCAGGAAGGCGGGGCGCCGAGCTGGCGCAGCACGGCACCGCTTACGGCAGGCCGGGTGATGTGGAATGTCAGGTCGTCGGTGTGTTCGCGGAAGCGCTCGTACTGTTCGGGGGCCACGGCGGAGGAATGGATACTGGCCTCCCTGCGGGCACGGCGCGCCCTGGGCGGTGCAGCCGCTTCCGGTGCGGCGCGGTGCCGCCGCAGCGCATCCAGTACCTGCTCTCTGCTGCGGCCGCGGAGCTCGAAGAGGAGGAAGGGGTCGCGGTCGAAAGCCTCCCCCAGCACGTAGTGGACAGCGGCCACGTGCTTGCACGGGTTCGCCCAGTCGGGGCACGTGCAGCGGGTGGACAGGTCGCGGGTCGACTCGGGGAAGAGGCTGCCGCCCGCCGAGCGGAAGGCCTGGTCGATCTCCTGCGGCATCTGGCCGGTCAGCAGCCTGGCGGCGAACGCCGCCCGTCTGGCCATGACCTCGATGGCCTTCTCCCACACCCGGTCGGCCAGCGCTGCCACGCGGATGGTCACCTGGTAGGGCCGGGGGCGGGAGCCGGTCACCAGCGCCCTGATCTCGCCCCCCTCCACATCCAGGTCGTGCACCCGACCCTGGCGGGCGTAGCTGCGTCCGCGGCGGAGGCGGGCGGCGTACGTGTACCCCAGGTGTTCTAGCGCTTCGATCCACCGCTGCCCCCACCAGGTGGCACCGAAGCGCTTCACCTTGATGCCGTGCCGCGGCGGCGGCAGCTTGGGCGGCGGGGGCGGAAAGTAGCGCCATGGCGGGGTACCCCAGTCCCAACCCATCAGCGGGCCCTCCGCCGCAGCCGGGCTGGTTCCGCGGCCTGCTCAACGTCGTCGCCGACCGGGGCATCCGCCGAGAGCGCCAGCAACCGGCGCAACTCGTCCGTTTCCAGCTCCGTGATCCACGCCTCCCCGGCGCCGATGACCCGGTCGGCGAGTGCCCGCTTGTCGGCCAGCAGGGCGTCGATCTTCTCCTCGACCGTCCCGGCGGTCAGCAGCCGGTACACCTGGACCACCCGCTGCTGCCCGATGCGGTGCGCGCGGTCGGTGGCCTGGTCCTCCACGGCGGGGTTCCACCAGCGGTCGAAGTGGAAGACCCGCGAAGCGCGCGCCAGGTTCAGTCCCGTGCCCCCGGCGCGGAGCGAGAGGACGAACACGCCCGGTCCCTGCCCCTCCTGGAAACGCCGCACCAGCCGGTCTCGCCTGGCCCGGGGCACACCGCCATGGAGGAAGAGCACCTCCACCTGTAGCGCCTGCTGCAGGTGGGCCACCAGGCGCTCACCCATCTCGCGGAACTGGGTGAAGACCAGAGCGCGGTCGCCCGCGGCCATGGCCTCCTCCAGCATCTCGGTCAGCCGGTCCAGCTTTCCCGACCGGCCGGAAAGGGGTCCCGGCTCGTCCAGGTAGTGCGCCGGATGATTGCAGATCTGCTTGAGCGCCACCAGCAGCGCCAGCACCAGCCCGCGGCGCTGCATGCCTTCGGCTGCCTCAATCTTGGCCATCGCCTCCTCCACGGCCGCCTGGTAGAGTGTGGCCTGCTCGCGCGTCAGCGTGCAGATGACCGGGATCTCCTGCTTGGGTGGCAGGTCCGGGAGGATCGCCGGGTCGCTCTTCTGGCGGCGCAGGACGAAGGGAGCCACCAGGCGGCGCAGCTCGGTGGCGGCGCGCTCGTCGCGGTAGCGTTCGATGGGCACGGCGAACCGCCGGCGGAAGCGCTCCTGGGGGCCGAGCAGCCCGGGCAGGCAGAAGTCCAGGATCGACCACAGCTCTGCCAGGCGGTTCTCCACCGGAGTGCCGGTCAGCGCGAACCGGTGCGAGGCCGGAAGCGCCCGCGCCGCCCGGGCCTGCAGCGCGGCGGCGTTCTTGATGTTCTGGGCCTCGTCCAGCGCTACCACCGCCCAGGGGACGGTAGAGAGTGCAGCCGCGTCGCGGCGCAGCAGGGCGTAGGTCGTCACCACCACGGCGTGGGGCGGCAAGGCCCGCAGGGCTTCGGCACTTCGCTGCGGCCCGTGGTGGCGCACCACCGGCAGCGTGGGCGCAAAACGCGCCAGCTCCCGCTCCCAGTTCCCCAACACCGAGGTGGGACAGACGACCAGAGTGGGGCGCAGGTCGTCCGGCCGGGCCCGGCGGCGGGCGAGCAGGAAGGCGATCAACTGGACGGTTTTCCCCAGGCCCATGTCGTCCGCCAGGCAGCCGCCCAGGCCCACCTCAGCCATCAGGCGCAGCCAGGTCAGCCCGCGTTCCTGGTAGTGCCGGAGCGTCCCGGCAAGATCCGGCGGTGGGGATGCGGGCTCGACGCCGGCCCGCAGGCGGTCCAGCAGCGCCGCCAGCGCTCCCTCAGCAACGACTTCGACCTCACCCTCGCCGTCGCGCGGCACCCGTCCGGCCAATGCGGCGGCCAGCGCCTGGGGGGCCGGCAGCGCCCCGCCGCGCACCTGCTCCAGGAGACGGCCGATCTCGGTGACCTCGCTGGGATCCAGGACCACCCACTGCCCGCGCCACCGCACCAGCGGCCGCTTGAGCGCCACCAGTTCGCGGAATTCCTCCGGTGAGAGGGTCTGGTCGCCCAGCACCGCCTCCCAGCGAAAGTCCACCAGGGCATCCAGTGAGAGGCCGGCCGGCACCACCCCCGGCGCCGCGCGACCGGTGCCCACGCGCATGCGCAGCCTCAGGCGGCGCTGGCCGTGGGCGGTCAGCTCCGCGGGGAGCAGCACGGTTACGCCCGACTCCACCAGGAGCGGGGCGCCCTGGGAGAGGAACTGCCAGGCTTCTTCAGTGGACAGCGCCGCCCGCTGGGGCCGTGCGGTCTCCAGGCTGCGCTCGATGGCCGGCACGGCGCGGGCGGCGGTGGCCAGGCCCTTCAGGAGGTGCTCCTGTGGCGCCTCAAAGGTCTGGTCCATCCAGCGGAGGCGGGCCCGGGCCGCCCAGATCCGATCGGCCGGCACGCGCAGGCTGGGGTCGCCCGGGGCCTGCAGGAAGTAGTGGAGGACCCACGGCTCTGAAGCCGCCGCGGGGGGGTCGAGCTTCAGGCACAGCCGCGGCGCTGAAGTCGCCTGCGCGCCCCGGGCCGGTGCGGCCCAGGCGTCGAGCTCCTGCGGCAGCACCCTGCCCAGGAAGCCCTCCAACCCAAACGTGGGGTCGGGGCCGATGAGGGCGGCGATCAGCCGTTCTTCCCAGGGGCGCTGCTCCCCGTTCCCCCGAGGATGCACTGAGGGGCCGGCGCGGCGCAGGGTGCCTGTGCTGTCTGGAATCCCGGGAAGCCCGGCGTATGCGCGCCGGACCAGCGCGTCGGCGACAGTGTCGGCGAAATGGAGCAGCAGCGCCTGCGGCGTCCAGATGGCTGTAGGCCAGCTCCCCTGGGCGCGGCCCGAGGAAGCTCTGGTGTCACGGCCTCGGCTGCTGTGTCCATCGGAGGCCCCGGCATCTCCCAGATGGGGCACGGCGTGCGCTGCCGGAGGGAAGCTCCGTGCCAGACGAAAGAACCGCTCGCCGTCTTCGGGCAACGCCAGGGAGACACCCCAGCGTGCCTCCAGTCCCGAAGGACCGCGTCGCACCAGCGGGACGACGCGCTCCCGGGCCACCAGGTCCAGGCACAGCTTCGCCGCCAGACTCCACGCCGCGACCGAGGCGGGAGCGCGCCCCAGATCCCGTGCCTCCAACGCCGCCAGTGCGGCGACCCCTTCCAGCAGGTCGACGGCCACCCCGCGCACACGTCGCGCCCGCCCGCGGTCGGTCACCACCTGCGCAGTGTCGGGACGGCCCAGCGCCACCAGCGGCCCGGTGACGGCCTCGCCATCGGGCCGCCTGCCCCAGAGGAACAGGCGCGGCGCCGGAGAGGGGTGGTAGACGAGATGCATCATGTGAGCAGGTCAGGATCCGGGATCAGGTTCCTCGCCGTCAGCTTACACCTTCATGCGAGGGTCCAGAGCATCGCGCAGGCCGTCACCGAGGAGGTTGAAGCCGAAGACGACCAGCGCCAGGGCCACGCCGGGAAAGACCGCCACCCACGGCGCCACCCTCAGGTAGACCCGCCCGCTGGCCAGCATGGCGCCCCATTCGGGCAGAGGGGGCTGGGCGCCCAGGCCCAGAAAGCTGAGCCCCGACGCGGTCAGAATGACATCCGCGAACCGCAGGCTGGAGATGACAATGACCGGAGTCAAGGCGTTGGGGAGGATGTGCCTCCACAGGATTCGCCAGTCAGAGGCGCCGAGGGCACGCGCCGCCTCCACGAACTCCTGAGTACGCAGGGCCAACACCGAACCCCGCATGACCCGCGCGTATAGAGGTACCGAATAGATCCCCACGGCCACAAGCACATTCTCCAGGCCCGGCCCCAGGAAGCTGACGATGGCCAGCGCCAGCAGCATGCCGGGGAAGGCCAGGAGGATATCGATGAGCCGCATGGTGACCTGGTCTGCCCGTCCACCCAGGTATCCTCCCGCTGTGCCCAGCCCGCCGCCCACCAGCAGCCCGAACCCCACCCCGGCCAGACCGATGAAGGACGAGATCCTGGCGCCGTGAACAATCCGGCTGAGGATGTCGCGGCCGAACTCGTCCGTCCCCAGTGGGTGCGGCCAGCCGGGGGCCCGCAACGCCCTGGCCAGACTCTGCTGAAAGGGATCGAAGGGCACCAGCCGGTTTCCCACAACTGCTGCCATGACAAACACCAGGACGATGGTCATCCCTGCCAGGGCGGCGCGGTTCCGCAGCAGGCGCAGCCAGGCCAGAGCCCAAAGAGAGCGGTAGCGGCGCGCCGGGGCCAGGGGCGCGACAGCGAGGCTAGGCATAGCGAATGCGCGGGTCGATGAAGGCGTAGGCTACATCCACGATGAGGTTGACCAAGGAGTAGGTCAGGGCCACCAGGAGGACCCCGCCCTGGACGACGGGATAGTCGCGCATCTCGATGGCATCCACGATGAGCCGGCCGATCCCCGGCCAGGCGAAGACGGTCTCCGTGAGCACGGCCCCAGAGAGCAGGCCGCCAAAATTCAATCCCACCACCGTGACGGTCGGGATCAGGGCGTTGCGCAGGGCGTGGGCCCAGACCACCAGGCGCTCGCTCAGGCCTTTGGCTCGCGCGGTGCGGATGTAGTCCTGACGCAAGACTTCCAGCATACTGGCCCGCGTGATCCGGGCCACCACCGCGGTCAGAGCAGTGCCCAGCGTGATCGCCGGCAGGACCAGGTGTGCCGGACCGTCCCTGCCCGTGGCGGGGAGCCAGCCCAGGTACAGTGAGAACAGGAGCATCAGCATCAGGCCGAGCCAGAAGATAGGCATGGAGATCCCCACCAGCGCCACCGCCATGCTGGCATAGTCCAGGAAGGTGTTTTGATGGGTGGCTGCCAGGATCCCGGCGGAGACTCCCAGTACGGTCATGATGAGCAGGCTGGCCAGCGCCAGCCGCAGCGTGTTGGGAAAGCGGGCGGCGAGCTCGACGGTTACGGGACGGCGACTCCTGATGGATTCGCCCAGGTCGCCTCGGGCAACCCGGCTCAGGTACTGCAGGTACTGGACCGGGAGGGGGGCATCAAGCCCCCACTCCCGGCGCACCGCCTCCAGCTCCGTCTGCGTGGCCTCCGGGCCGGCGATGAGCCGTGCCGGGTCTCCCGGCACGGCCCGCATGAGGACGAAGACCACCGTCAGGACCCCCAGGAGAACCGGCAGCAGCAGTAGAAGCCGACGCCCTACGTACCCGGCCACTTAGCCTCCCGCACCAGGATGATCTCGATGGGGAGGACCTGGATGCCCGCCAGGCCCCGCTTGATTCCCACGAGCTGGTACATGGTGTGGAGGAAGATCCACGGCGCATCGTCAAAGATCACCTGTTGCACCTGGCGGTACACGGCGGCGCGGGCCGCCGGGTCGGCTGTGCTCATCCCCTGCTGCAGCAGGTCGTCCACCTTGGGGTTGCAGTACCCGGTGTTGTTGTTGCCTGCCGGCGGGAGCATGGTGCACATGAAAAGCGGCCGCAGGCCCCAGTCGGCGTCTCCGGTCGACGGTGCCCACCCCAGGAGGAAGAGCTCGTACCCTCCTTCCCTGGGTCCGCGGTCCAGGGTCCGCAGGTAGGCACCCCACTCCCAGCGACGGAACTCCACCCGCAGTCCCACGGCGCTCAGGTATCCCTGAACCGCCTCAGCGGCGGCCCGGTCCATGAAATAGCGCCCCTCGGGGGACCACAGGCGGACGGTGGTCCCTTCGGCCACTCCCGCTTCCCGCAGGAGCGCTCTGGCCTTCCCCACATCGTACGGATAGGCCCCTGCCTTGGCGTAGCCCCAGTTCCCCGGGGCGAGCGGAGAGTCGGCCACCTTCCCGAACCCGCGCAGGATGGTGTTGACGATGGCGCTTTTGTCCACCGCGTGGTTGAGGGCCTTGCGCACGCGCACGTCGTTGAAGGGCCGCACGGTCACGTTGAAGCCGATGTAGATGATGCGGTTACTGGGTCTGCGGATCAGGACCAGCCTGCGGTTCTTGGTCAGCCGGTCGACCTCCAGGGCGGGCACGTTCACAGCCACGTCGGCCTCGCCGCTTTCCAGCATGACCACCCGGGAGGCGTCCTCCCGCACAAAGCGGAAGACGAGCCGCTCCGCGGCGGGCTTGGGTCCCCAGAACCGCTCATTTCGCGCCAGCACGATGCGGTCTCCGGGGATCCACTCCACAAAGCGGAACGGCCCCGTCCCCACCGGATTGAGCCCGATCTTGTCTCCGTAGCGGCGCAGGGCGACGGGGCTGACGATTCCTCCGGCTCCGTGGGCCAGGTGCGCCAGCAGAGCCCCAAACGGCTTTGGCGTCACGATCCTGATGGTGTACGGATCGACCACCTCCGCAGACTTGATGAAGGGCTGGTAGAGGCTGGTCCGCCGGGTGGGTTTGGCCGGCGTGGTCACCCGGTCCAGGTTGACCTTCACCGCCTGTGCGTTGAACTCGCTCCCGTCGTGGAACCTGACCCCCCGCCGGAGGTAGAAGGTCCAGGTCAGGTGGTCGCTGGAGACTTCCCATCGCTCGGCCAGCGCCGGGATGATCTGCAGGCGCTCGTCGAAGGTAACCAAGTTGTCGTAGACGTGGCGCACCACCGTCTCAGATGGGTTGTCGGTCTGGTTGGGCGGGTCGAGGGTGACGGGTTCGGCTCCCAGGACGTAGACGAGCTGCGCCGGCACCTGTGCCCCGATGGGCGCTGCGGGAACGATCAGCCCGATGGCGAGGCTGACAAGCACAACAGCTATCCCTCTCGGCATCTCTCCTCCCTCCTCACGCGTCCTCCTCGCGCAGTTTTTCACCGGCGTTGCGTTCCCAAGAATACTATACGACCGACCGCGGAGGTCTGAACGGGCATCGCCGCCCGCTGCGGGCCCTGGTGACGCCGCCGGTGATCCCGCATGCCTGCTGGCCGGGCCCGGGTCGGGGCGAACCGGAAATCGGGTCTCCACCCGATGCCTGTGAACCATGCTGTCTGGGTACAAATGTCTTGGTTTGCTGCTTGTCTTGTCCGCTTTAGGAGGATGATGGACGATGCTCCCCCGCCGCGCGCCCTGGCTTCTGGCGGCCACCGCCCTGATGGTCGCCCTGACCGTCACCGCGCCCCCACCGGTCCGCGCCCAGTACGAAGAGCT
>JAVKIA010000031.1 GCA_031459715.1 Armatimonadota bacterium
GACCGCGCACGCGGTCACGCTCCCCGTAGATAGTGGCGATACGTTGCTGGAACTGGTAGAAATCCATCGTCCCCCCCAGGTACCGAGGCACCATTCGCCTTCGCAGCTCCTCCGCCCTCCGGGGGCGGGTCGCAACGGTCACTCCCAATCAACCTGCTATCATCCGCTGCTGCTGTTCACTGGGGAGGGCGACTGTGTGGCGGCCAGCTGCGGCCGGGCAACGTCCACAGCGCCGAGCACTGGGACGAAGTGCTCCTGCCAGAGATCGAGCCGCCGGCAGTCCTCGAGGAGCGTCTGCGCCGGGAAGTGCGCGCGGAGTTGCGCGATGTTTCCCGGCGTCAGGCTTCTGGGTGAACCTCCGCCTCCAACTCCCTGAAGCGCCTCACCAGGGGCGACGATAACGTGCGCTCGAACTCCTGCAACCATCGCAGCAGGTAGGGGCGGTCGAGAGAGGGCGTCTTGGCCAGGATGGCGCGTGCGTCTTCGATATCCCTGGGGCGCCCGGCGACGATCTTGTGGATGAGCACGTCGTCAACAGACGCGAAGCGCACACCCGCGCTCCCGAGGGCCACCGTACGGGCGCGCGCCAGAGCCTCCTGTTCGTAAGCTGAGACGGACAGGATGAGATCAACGTCGATCCCCGTCGCGGCGTCCGAGCAGGGAAGCACGTAATTCCTCAGCGCCAGCTCCTGCGCCCCCGGGGCCGGTACGAGACCGGCCATGCGCACGATCTCCAGCAATTCCCCCAGGCGATCGGGGCCCACGCCCAGCGTGATGTCTATATCGCGGGTCAGACGGGGTTCGCCGTAGAGGATGGCGGCATGGCCGCCGATGACCATGTACGGAATGCCACGGGCTTCAAGGGTCGAGCCGATTCTTGCCAGGAGCGCGGAGTGCGTTGATGGCTCGTGCATAGCGGATGTCCGCCTCCAGGTCATCGGGGCCTCTAGGCTGCCGGAACGCGCCTACTTCCCGAGCGAATCGCCACAACTCTTCGAGGATAGCTAGGTTCTGCCTGTAGTCGGCGGGTCGGCGGAGCCGGCGGAGTTCAAAGGCATCCAGTTCCGACGTGCGCCTGATCATGCGTCGCCCCCCCGCCTCACTATAGCAGGCGGCTGCGGGGCTGTAGAGCATCGAGAGGTGAGGAGGCCATCCTGCACACATCCCTCCCGCCGGCCTCAAGGAGCCTGCAGGATCATCAGGGAACGAAGTTGCCCGTTGTTCTCACCCGCCGGCCGCAGCCATACCCTCCACCGAAAGCGACGGGATCTAGAGGCGGATGTCCACCACCCGGGCAGCGATGTAGGGCGGCGCCCCGGTGCCCAGGACCGTAACCACCGTCCCCGGCGCCAGTGCCCGGGACGACCGCAGGACCATCCCCCGCAAGATCCAGGTGTCGTCGCGCAGTGCCACCACGGCGCCACCCGAAAGGGCGAAGCCCACCTCCGCCCAGTACAGGGTGATCCGGCCGCTCATCCGCGTGGCCGTGCGGGGATCGAACAGAACCCTCAGGACCCTGGCGCTGAACGAGCCGTCGGAGTTCCGCGCTCCGTCCACCTCCACGATGGCGTGGGAAGCGAGGACACCAGAGACGACGGTGGCCCCGGTGACGACCACGGTGGTGAGCACGTTGTCCTCCCTCAGGACCGAGACCATGCTGCCGTCTCGCCCAACCACCACTCCCCGGAGGATCCCCCCGTCGCGCTCCACCCCCGCGGCCACCGCCCCTCCCAGCAGCATCAGGCGCAGGGCCACCGGCATCCCGCGGGGGACCGCCAGTGCCCACACCCGCACCCGCGCACCTGCCGCCAGGCCCCCGACGGCAGCGGGAAGGGCTGTCCCCGGAAGGAGGCGGAGCGTAACCGTCCCCCCTGTCTCCAGGCGCACCGTGAGCACCCCTGTGCCCACCTTCAGCACGACCCCGCTGAGGGCGTAGGGCTGGAGGCCCGCAGGCGCGCCCAGGGCAACCTCTGCCAGGAGGATGACGCAAAGAGCTGCGGCCGGCAGGACGGGCTGGCGAGGGAGGGGCATCAGCGGCCGGAGAGCTGCGCGGCCAGCGACAGCAGCACAGCCCGCGGCTGGGCGCCCACCACCACCAGGCGCAGCCCTCCTTCCTCCCACGTCAGCAGGCGGAGATCCCCCATTTCCACCACACGCAGGGAGAACTTCCCAAGGGTCACCGCCTCGCCGGTGGTTCCCCAGGCCCGCCCGTCCACCCTCTGTGCCGGAACCTGGAAGACGGAGATGGGTGCGGTTCCGTGCGTGTAGCGCAGGGCGGCGGCAGCCAGGGGACCATAGCGCACGGTCTGGGCCCGGTCAAAGCGCACTCCCGGCGGCAGCGTGCCGGGCGTGCGCACGCGGAAGCCCACAGCGCGCTGCACCGCCTCCAGCGTCACCCCCTCGCCCTCCGCAGCGAAGAGGGCGAAGGTCCGCGCACCGGCGGGCGCGCGGAAGCGGAAGAGAGCCGGCGGCAGGTTCAGGCTGAAGGACACGCGGGTGAAGTATGCCACGTACACGCCCCGGGCACCGCTGCGCTCCTCCACCCGCAGCGGCACGCCCGTAGCCTGGTCGATCCACAGGAGGCGGCGACCCTCCCCGCTCCTGGATTCCAGCCCCAGGACGAAGGTAGGCCGGCCGATCACATCCTCCGCGCCTGCCAGCACCAATCGGTAGGCCGCCTGCAGCGCGCGGAGCTGCTCCGCCGGCCGGCCGACGCGAGCCAGGGACGGTCCCTGGAACACCGTGTGCAGGGAGGGCTCGTAGTGCCACGCCTCGACGCCACTGTCCACCACCAGACGGCCGGCCAGCGTCTCCGGGGAGAGGAACTCCAGGCGGCTCTGGTTGGGTCGCTTGTGCGCCTCCAGGACTACCACGGTCTCCACGCGGTCGCCGCGGCGGGCAGAGATGAACTTTGTCCCCTCGTAGTCGATCAGGGCCGGCGCCGCCAGAGCACTGTAGAGGACGGCCGCTGCCCGGTCCGGTCCACCTCCCGCCTGTCGCCCGCTTGCTGGCTGCTGCCAGAGCCACAGCGCCCCAGCCGGCAGCAGTATCAGGGCGGCCAGGGTGGCCGCGCGACAGGTCATCGCTGCACCACCCCGCGCGGCTGCCCGACGATCCGGAGGTTGGCGTCGGTCACCAGCAGCGCCAGGTAGGCCCGGTCGGCGAGAGGGTCGGCGGCGGCGGCCAGCGCGTGCTCGCGAACGAACAGGTCGAGGCCGAACTCGGCGGCTCGCAGCCGGTCGATGCGTCCGCGGGCCAGCGGCACCAGCAACAGCAGGACCACCACGGCAGCCGCGGCCAGGGCCGCCGCCGGGCGGATGCGCCGTCCGGCGAACAAGCTCTGCCAGGGTGGCTCCCTCCGGCCGCCCAGCGCCGATCGCAGCTCCGGCCAGAAGGACTCCGGCAGAGGGCGCTCGGGCAGGCCGGCCAGCAGACGACGCACCCGCTCCAGGCGCGAGAGCTCCTCCTGGCAGGAGGGGCAGCCGGACAGGTGGCGGCGGACGGCCGCCTCCTCCTCCGGGGTCACCTCCCGGTCGAGGTAGGCTGAAAGCTGCCGTTCCGTGTGGTGTGGCACCGGGTCAGGGGACCTCCTCTCCGCCCGCAGGGACCTCCGGGACGGGGCGGGCCCTTGGGCGTTCCGGGGAGCGCTCACCCAGTAGTGGAGCCAGGCGCTCCTGCAGGGTCTTCCGTGCCCGGTGCAGCCGGGACTTCACCGTCCCCAGCGGGACCCCCATCACGCGCGAGATCTCCTCGTAGGAGAACCCCTCGATGTCGCTGAGGACGACGGCCATGCGCAGGTCGGGCGGCAGCGCCAGCAGGGCCTGCTGCACCGTGGCGTCCATCCGGGCGTCCAGGGCCGCCTGGGGAGAGTCGGCGTCCGGTGCCGGCCACTCCCGGGTGACCTCGCCTTCGGGGGAGGGAATGGGCGCGAAGAGTGACTCCACCCGTCCCTTCGGCTGCCTGCGCACCAGGTCGATGTAGAGGTTGCTGACGATGCGGTACAGCCAGGGTTCCAGTGCCGCCGCCGGGTCGATGCGGCGGAAGGCTCGAAATACCCGCAGAAATGCCTCCTGCGCCAGGTCCTTGGCGTCGGCGTCGCTGCCGCACATCCGGTAGGCGATGTTGTACACGTAGGACCCGTACCTGTGGACCAGCGCCTCGTAGGCGGCGAGCTCCTCCGCCGTCAGGGATCGTTCGTCCCCCACCGGTTCCGGGCGGCGCCTTTCCTGGTCGTCCCGCTTGTGAATACGCAACCGCGGACGGAAGGGTTCGGCCAGTTCCGCTGCGTCAGGGCGACCCGCACCACACCGGCCGGTGGGCAGGTCCTACCGCAGCCGCAGCAGCGGCCGCAGCCGCTCCAGCATTCTGGGGCCGATCCCCTCCACCTCCAACAGGTCCTCCAGGCGCTCGAACCTTCCGTGAGCGCGCCGGTGCTCCACGATTCGCCGCGCCAGGACGGGCCCGATTCCCGGGAGCGCCTCCAGCTCGGCGGCGCTGGCGGTGTTTGGATCCAGCGGCCCGGGGGGAGGCGCGGCAGCCCCGGCTGTGGCGCCCGCGTCTACCCCCTCCGCCCCCTCCGGCAGCACGGGCTCGGGCACCCGGGGGATAAGCACACGCTCTCCGTCGCGCAGGGGCTGGGCCAGGTTAACCGCCTTCAGGTCGGCGAGAAACGTCGGCCCACGGGCCGCCTGCAGCGCATCGGACCAGCGTGCCCCCGGGGGAAGCCGGTAGATGCCGGGCACCACCACCTCCCCGACCACGTGCACCAGCAGCGCGGCCGGCGTGGGGGAAGGCGGCAGCAGGGAAACCTCCCCCGCTGGCCGGCGCATCCATAGCCGGCCGACCACCAGCAACGTCACCCCGGCCACCAGGGCCAGAGCGATCTGCTCTCGCCGCAGGGGACGCGGCTCGCCGGTCTCCACCGATGCTCCCTCCGCACGGCCGGAGGTCGCCGCACGGCTTCATCGCCAGGCGCATAACGTCACCGGCCGCCGCACGCCTTCATCGGCCGCCGGCAGGTGTTTTTCCGGCCCGGCCGCTTGTGGGGGCAAGCCCCTTCATCCAACTGCCTCCGGTCCGGGCTGCGGGCAGTGCCATCCCGGCCCCCACCGGCGCCTTTCTGCGCTCAGGTGGCATCACGCCCGGGTTAACGGACGACCACGTTGACCAGCCGGCCTGGCACTACGATTACGTCGGAGGGCGGGCGTCCATCCAGGACGCGGCGCACCCGCTCGCTTTCAAGGGCCAGCCGCTTTGCCTCCTCCGCGGAGATGTCGAAAGGCACCTGTAATCGGTCCCGAACCTTGCCGTTGACCTGGATCACCAGCGTGACCTCCTCCGCCCGCGCCAGCTCCGGGTCGTACTGCGGCCAGGCCTGCTGGTGGATGGAATAGGGACGCCCGGTTCTGGCCCACAGCTCCTCAGCGATGTGCGGGACAAAGGGCGCCAGCATCAGCAGCAGCGCCTGGATGGCCTCCTCCCAGACCGGCCCGCTGCCTGAGGGGGTCCCCTTGACGCTGTGCAGGAAGTTGGTGAACTCCATCAGCGCCGCCATGGCCGTGTTGAAGCGAAAGTGCTCCAGGTCTTCCGTGACCCGCTTGACGGTAGCGTGGGTGCGGTGGCGCACCTCCCGCAGGGAGATACCGGCGTCGGCGCGGGTGTCCTGCGGCACGGGGTCAGTGACCAGCCCCCAGACGCGGTGCAGCCAGCGGTGCACCCCCTCAATGCCTTTGGGGTCCCAGGGGCCTCCCTCGTGCCAGGGCCGCATGAACATCAGATAGCCCCGGACCGTGTCTGCGCCGTACCGGCGCACCTGCTCGTCAGGGTCGACCACGTTACCCCGCGACTTGCTCATGCGCTGCCCGTCGGGCCCCAGGACGATCCCCTGGTTGTACAGGCGCAGCATGGGCTCGTCGAAGTCCACCAGCCCCAGGTCCCGCATTACCTTGGTCCAGAAGCGGGTGTACAGCAGGTGCATCACCGCGTGCTCGATACCGCCCGTGTACTGGTCCACCGGCAGCCAGTAGCGCCCCACCTCCGGGTCGAAGGGTCGAGTCTGGTCGTGCGGGCTGAGGTAGCGGTACTGGTACCAGGAGGAGTCGATGAAGGTGTCCATGGTGTCGGTCTCCCGCTCGGCGTCCTCCCCCCCACAGCGGGGACAACGCACCTTCCGGAAGGCTTCGTGGTAGCGGAGCGGCGACTCTCCCGTGGGGCGGAATTCCGCGTCGTACGGCAGAAGAACCGGCAGGTCCTCTTCCGGCACCGGCACTGTCCCGCAGGTCTGACAATAGATAATCGGAATGGGCGTCCCCCAGTACCGCTGTCGGCTGATCAGCCAGTCGTGCAGCCGGTAGGTGACCATGCGCCGGCCCACACCTCGGCGCTCCATCTCGTCGGCGATGCGCTGCCACCCTTCGGGACTGGGCAGGCCGTCGAAAGGACCGGAGTTGACCATGATCCCCTCGTCCAGGTAGGCGCGCTCCAGCTCCTCGCCCCGCCACCCCGGCGGCGCCACCACCACCCGGATGGGCAGCCCGTACCTGCGGGCGAACTCGAAGTCCCGCTGGTCGTGGGCGGGGACGCCCTGAATGGCGCCCGTGCCGTAGGAGAGCAGGACGTAGTCGGCCACAAAGATGGGCACGGACTCACCGTTCATGGGATTAATGGCGTAAGCGCCGATGAAGACACCGTCCCGCTCCTTCTCCGTAGACAGGCGCTCGATGTCCGAGGCGCGCGCCGCCTTGAACTTGTAGGCTTCCACTTCCGCCCGCCGCTCCGGAGCCGTCAGCTCATCCACCAGAGGGTGCTCTGGCGCCAGCACGGCGAAGGTCATCCCGTAGACGGTGTCCGGCCGCGTGGTGAAGACGGCAAAGGACCTGCCCGGGTGGTCCCGCACGGGCAGGGAGAACTCCACGCCCCCGCTGCGGCCGATCCAGTTCTGCTGCAGCACCTTCACCCGCTCCGGCCAGTCGATGTGGCTGAAATCCAGCAGCTCGTCGGCGTAGGCGGTGATCTTGAGGAACCACTGCTCCAGATTCTTCTTCACCACCGGCGTACCGCAGCGCTCGCAGACCCGGTCCTCCCCCACCACCTGCTCGCGGGCCAGGGTGGTGTTGTCCTGCGGGCACCAGTCCACGGGAGCCAGGGCACGGTAGGCCAGCCCGCGCTGGTACATCTTCAGGAAGAACCACTGGTTCCACTTGTAGTAGCCGGGGTCGCAGGTGACGACCTCCCGCTCCCAGTCCCAGGACGCGCCCATGGAACGCAGCTGGCGGCGCATCCGTTCGATGTTGTCCATGGTCCAGGTGTAGGGATGGATGCCGTGCTGGATGGCCGCGTTCTCCGCCGGCAGGCCGAAGGCGTCGAAGCCGATGGGAAACAGGACGTTGTAGCCCTGCATGCGCTTGAAGCGGGCGGCGGCGTCGCTGGGGGCCATGGCGTACCAGTGCCCGATGTGCAGGTCCCCCGACGGGTAGGGATACATGGTCAGGAAGTAGTACTTGGGGCGGGGGTCGAAGTCCGGCGCGTGGTACAGCCGGTCAGCTTCCCAGCGGGCCTGCCACTTCTGCTCCATGCCCTGGGGCGTGTATCGGTCTGCCATTGTCCTCCTCCTATGACGGGGCTGCGCCCACTCCCGCCGGCCGCACAGGGGTGCGCCAGCCGTGGCGGTCGGGCAGCCGTCCCTCGGCCAGGGCGAAGAACTCCTCCTGCAGGCGTGCGGTTATCGGCCCGCGCCTTCCGGCGCCCACCGGAATCCGGTCCACAGAGCGGACCGGGGTGATCTCGGCGGCGGTACCGGTGAAGAAGACCTCGTCAGCCACGTACAGCATCTCCCGCGGTAGCAGGGCCTCCCGTACGGGGATGCCCAGGTCGGCGCACAGTGTCAACACCACCTTCCGGGTGACCCCCGGGAGGATAGAGCTGGACAGCGGCGGGGTGGAGACGACGCCGTCCCTCACCACGAAGACGTTCTCCCCGGAACCCTCGCTGACATAGCCCTGCACGTCCAGGACCACCCCCTCGGCGAAACCGTTGTCGGCCGCCTCCATGGCCACGAAGGCGGAGTTGACGTAGTTGCCGCCCACCTTGGCCATTCCCGGGTGGGTGTCCGGAGCCACGCGTCGCCAGGACGAGACCATGACATCCACGCCCTCTTCCAGCGCCCCCTCCCCCAGGTAGCGTCCCCAGGGGAAGGAGGCCACCGCCACCTCCACGGGCGACTTGCGTGGGTCCACGCTGAGCGACCCCAGGCCGCGGAAGACCACCGGGCGGATGTAGCAGGCCTGGTGCCCGTTACGCGCCACCACCGTTAGAATGGCCTGGCGCAGCACCCCCGTCTCATAGGGCGGTTCCATGCGGAAGATCCGGCAGGAGTCGTAGAGACGGCGCAGGTGGTCGTCCAGGCAGAACACCGCCGGACCCTCCGGGGTGGCATAGGCGCGGATGCCCTCGAAGACGCTGCTGCCGTAGTGCAGGGCGTGCGTCAGCACGTGCACCCGGGCCGCCTCCCATGGGACGATCTCGCCGTTGAACCAGATCACCTCGGACGCCTGCACGTGCACCCCTCCCCAAATGCCGGGCCGCCTTCGTCCCAGGGACGAAGGCGGCCTCCGCGGTACCACCCTGATTGGCAGAACCGGCCGCTGGCCGGCTCATGCCCGCTTCAGCCCGTCACGTGGGCAAACGGAGCCGGCTCACCGCGGTGTGATCCCACCCGTTTCGCCAGCACGGGCTTCCGGACGAGTTCGGTGCACCCCGCCGCCGGCTCACACCCTTCCGCCGGCTCTCTCCTGCGGGGAGCTCACCTACTGCTTCCGGGCATCGCCGACTTTAAGCCCATTGTAGGGAGCGTGGGCACCAAGTCAAGCCTCGCCGTGCTGAATGACGGACGTGCGCATCGCGAGGACAAGCACGCCAGAAGAGGCACAGGCAGGACGTGACGGACGACGTGGTGGACCGGAGGGGATTCGAACCCCCGACCTCCTCAATGCCATTGAGGCGCGCTCCCAACTGCGCCACCGGCCCACGTAATCTGACGGTGAGGACGTCAGTGTTATGAGCGCAGCGTTCGCCGGAGAGCTTTCGGCGTGACGGGCAGCCTTCGACGTGAGTATAGAAAGGGCGCGGGTGACCGTCAACAACGGCGCCCAATACCGCAGCTTCCCTCAAGGGCGGTGCGGGACCCCCCAGGGCGGAGGCTGCTCCCCGAGCAGTTCCAGCGCGTGCGGCAGGACCGGTGCCAGCACCTCCAGCCACTCCCGCGCCCCCCGGGGACTGCCCGGCAGGTTTAGAATCAGCGTCCGCCCGCGGATCCCGGCAACTCCGCGAGAGAGGATAGCCAACGGGCTCGCGTCCTGGGTGCGGGCGCGGGCGGCCTCGGGCAGCCCGGGGACCAGACGCTGCACCACGTCCAGTGTCGCCTCCGGGGTGACGTCTCTGGGCGCCACCCCGCTGCCACCGGTGGTCAGCACCAGATCCACTTTTAGGTCGTCGGCGTAGGCCCGCAGGCGGGCGGCGATGGCCTCGCGGTTATCGGGCAGCACGTCGCGCGCCGCGACCACCGCCCGGGCTGCAGCCAGCATCTCCACGATCGCGTCCCCACTGGTGTCAGGCTGTCGCCCGGCGGATACGCTGTCGCTCACGGTGAGGACGGCCACGCGCCGCCCGGCCAGGGTGGCCACGGGTCAGAGCGGCTCGCCGGGGCGGCGGAACTCACCGCTGCGCCCCCCGCGCTTGGCCACCAGGCGTACCCGGTCCACGGTCATCCCCCGGTCGACAGCCTTGCACATGTCGTAGATGGTGAGCGCCGCAACCGCCACCGCCACCAGGGCCTCCATCTCCACCCCGGTGCGGGCCACCGTGCGGGCCACCGCCTCGACGGCCACGCGGTCCGGCGGTGCGGGGCGGCAGGTCACCTGGACGTCGGTCAGGGGAATGGGGTGAGCCAGCGGGATCACTTCGTGCGTCCGTTTGGCGGCCATCACCCCCGCCACCTGGGCCAGGGTGAGGACGTCGCCCTTGGCCACCTGGTTCTCCTGGATGAGCCGCAGGGTCTGCGGCCGCATCACCACCTCGCCGCGGGCTACCGCCTGGCGCGCCGTCTCAGGCTTGCTCCCCACGTCCACCATCCGCGCCCGACCCGAGCGGTCCAGGTGGGTGAGGCGGCGCCTAGTCCTCAAGCAGCTCCACCTCCACGGGCTCGCCGACATCCACCCGGGCTCCGGCAGGGACAATGACGATCCCGTCCGCGCGCACCATGGAGGTGAGCAGGCCGGACTGGGCCGGGAGCGGATGTGCCCACAGGTCCTCCCCGCGTGCTTCCAGGGCAACGCGGGCGTGCTCCTCCCGCTCCGCCGGGGCTACAAGTGCGCGCGCGGCCCGCGCGCGGATCCGGACGCCGGGCCTGGGGTCCTCCGCCAGCCCCAGCAGCCGCGCCAGTACGGGACGGACGAAGACGTCGAAGATGACCATGGCTGAGACCGGGTTCCCGGGCAGCCCGATCACCGGCCGGGTGCCAGCGACCGCCAGTACTGTGGGCTTCCCCGGCCGGATGGCCACTCCGCGGACGACGATGCCCGGCGGCCCCAGCGCCCGAATGGCTTCGGGGACAACGTCCCGCTCACCCACCGAGCTCCCCCCGGATATCAGCACCACGTCGTGGGCCTCCACGGCGGTGCGCAGCCAGCTCTCGACGGCCGACAGGTCGTCAGGCAGGATGGGAAAGCGCACCGGGACCCCGCCTGCGCGTTGCACCAGCCCGCCCAGGGTGTAGGTGTTCATGTCCCGGACCTGCCCCAGGCGCGGGGACCGGTCCGGCGGGACAACCTCATCGCCGCTGCTGGCGATGGCCACCGTGGGGCGGCGCCGCACCAGCACGCGGGAGTGACCCAACCCGGCCAGGATGCCCAGGTCTTGCGGCCGCAGGCGGCGGCCCGCGCGCAGCACCACGCTTCCGGCTGGCACGTCCTCGCCCCGAGGGAGGACGTTTTCGCCTGGCCGCAGTGCCCTGCGCACCTCCAGGGTGGCGCCATCCGCCCGCACGTCCTCCTGCATGACCACGGCGTCGGCCCCCGGGGGCAGCATCCCTCCCGTGGGGACACGTACTGCCTCGCCCGGACGCACCTGCGCTCCCGCAGCCTGACCCATGTGCACTTCGCCTGAAAGCCGCAGGCGCACCGGGGCGGCCTCCCCGGCTCCGGCGGTGTCTGCTGCGCGGACGGCGAAACCGTCGACGGTACAACGGTCGAACGGCGGCAGGTCCTCTCCGGCTACCAGGTCGGCGGCCAGGATACGGTCCAGCGCCTCCTCCAGTGGCACCGTCTCCGTCCCCAGCGGGGCCGGTGCCAGGACGGCCAGATAGCGGTCGCGGGCCTCGGAGGGAAGGGCAAGCGTCCGGAAGGCGCGCATGACGGCGTCAGTATAACATGGGGCCTGCGCCCCTCAGCGGCCCTTCCGGGCGCCGGAACTGGCAGCCTGCAGCGTCAGGGGAGCAGCAGCTTTAGCCCGGCGATGATCAGGACCAGGGCCAATAGCCGGCGCAAGGCCGTCGGACCGAGGCGACGGCTGCCCAGCTCGGTGCCGACCAGACCCCCCGCCACCGCCGCCCCCGCCCACAGGTACACCGGTGGGGGCAGCGACCCAGTCCGCCCAACTACGCCGGCCAGTCCGGCGGCGGAGTTGATCAGGATGAAGGCCGCCGCAACCCCCGCCTGCTCCCGGACCGTGGCCCACCCGGTCAGCACCAGCAGCGGGCTGAGGAAGATCCCTCCGCCCACGCCGGTCAGCCCGGCGAGCAGTCCGATGCCCGCCCCCAGCAGCGCCGCCAGCCAGAGCTGCGGACGCCGGTGGATCGGGCCGCTCCGCTCCCGGTCGGGCAGGAAGAGCCGCAGAGCACCGGTAAGGAGGACCGCCCCGACCACCCACCGGTAGAACACACCGGGCAGCGCCAGCGTCCCACCCACGAAGGCCAGCGGCACTGAGGTGGCGGCAAATGGCGCAAACGCCCGCCAGGAGAAGAACCCGGCGCGAATGTAACGGAAGGCACCGATGCCGGCCACCAGGATGTTCAAGGCCAGGGCGGCTGGCCGCATCACCGCCGGCTCTATGCCGGCCAGGGCCATGAGCGCCAGGTAGGCCGAGGCGCCTCCGTGCCCCACTGAGGAGTACAGCAGGGCCGCGGCAAAGATAGCCGCCGCCAGAACGGCCGGGACCGTCATCCGTGTCCGTCCTCAAAGCGCAGGGGCACCAGATGGCTGCTTGCTCTGGCCACGGAATGCGCGGCTAGATCAGGCGCAGCTCCTGGCCCGCCTGCCGGAAGGCCTCCAGTGCCCGCTCCAGATGCTCACGGGTGTGCCCCGCGGTGACGATGGTGCGCACGCGGGCCTTGCCCCGCGGGACCGTGGGATAGGCGATCCCCAGGGCGAAGACGCCGCGGTCGAACAGCCTGTCGGAGAGCTGCATGGCCCTGGCCTCGTCACCCACGATCACGGGGGTGATGGGGGTCTCGCTGTTGCCGGTGTCAAAGCCCAGTTGCTTCAGCCCCTCCTTGAAGAAGCGGGTGTTCTCCCACAGGCGGGCGATCAGCCCCTCCTCCTCCTGCACCAGACGCAACGCCTCCAGCGCCGAGGCGGCCACCGAGGGAGGGTGCGAGGTGGAAAACAGCAGCGGCCGGGCGCGGTGGATCAGGTAGTCCACCAGCGTCTGGCTGCCGGCCACATAGCCGCCCAGCCCGGCAAACGCCTTGGAGAGGGTGCCCACCTGGATGTGCACCTTCCCGTGCAAGTGGAAGTGGTCGATGGTGCCCCGGCCCTGCCGGCCCAACACCCCGCTGGCGTGGGCGTCGTCCACCATCATGATTGCCCCGAACTCCTCCGCCGCCGCCACCAGGTCGGGCAACGGGGCGATGTCCCCGTCCATGCTGAAGACCCCATCGGTGATAAGCAAGACGCGGCGTGCGCCCCGCGAGGCGGCCAGCAGCCGGCGCGCCGCCTCCACGTCCCGGTGCTGGTAGATCTTCTTCTCTGCCCCGGAGAGCCGCGCCCCGTCGATGATGCTGGCGTGGTTGAGCTCGTCGCTTACGATGACGTCCTCCTTGCCCAGCACCGCGGCCACGGTGCCGGCGTTGGCGGTGAACCCCGACTGGAAGAGGAGGGTCGCCTCCGTCTGCTTGAAGCGGGCCAGCTCGGCTTCCAGCTCCCGGTGGATGGCCATGTTCCCGGCGATGGTTCGCACTGCACCCGGCCCCACACCCAGCGCCTCCACGGCCCGCCGCGCCGCCTCCTTCAGGCGCGGGTGGTTGGCCAGGCTCAGGTAGTTGTTGGAGCAGAGGTTAATCACCTCCCGCCCGTCGTAGACGGCCACCGGGGCCTGGGGCCCGCTGAGCAGCCTGGGCCAGCGGAAGAGCCCGCGCGCCTTCAGCTCCCGCAGCTCGTCGTCGAGATAGGCCAGGGGGTTGACCATGCTCTTCATCCTTTCACCTCCTCCTGCGCGGCCAGGACGAAGACCACCTTCCCGGCCGCGCCGGCCTCAAGCAGGGCGAATGCCTCCTGGTATGCCTCCAGGGGAAAGCGGTGGGTGATGAGCGGACGGATGTCCAGCCCGCGCTGCAGCAGGGCGGTGGCCTGCTCCCATGTCTGCCACAGGCGTCGGCCAAAGATCCCCTGCAGGTGTACCGCCTTAAAGATGATGTCGTTGGTCAGGTCCACCTCCACCGGCCGCGAGGGAAGTCCCAGCAGGGAGATCCACCCCCCGCCGCGCAGCGCCCGCAGTGCGTCGCGAATACCGCCCGGATGCCCGGACATCTCCAGGACCACATCTACGCCCTCCCCTCCGGTCGCCTCCCGCAGGCGGGCAGGCACGTCCCCTGCCGCGTCCAGCACCAGGTCGGCTCCGGCCTGCCGGGCCAGCGCCCGCCGCTCCGGCCGCAGGTCAGAGGCGGCGATGAACGCAGCTCCAGCGGCCCGCAGCACGGCGATGGCCATCAGGCCGATGGGGCCGCAGCCGATCACGGCCACGCGCCGCCCCGCCGGATCGGTGGCCAGCGCGGTGTGCACCGCGTTGCCCAGCGGGTCCATCACCGCTGCCACCTCCAGCGGGACGGTGGCCGGGTCCAGGCGCCAGGCATTTCTCGCCGGCAGGACCACGTAGTCGGCAAAGGCCCCGTCGCGATCGATGCCAATAATCTCCAGACGGTCGCAGATGTGGGCATCGCCACGGCGGCAGGCCGGACACTGGCCGCAGGCCACGTGCCCCTCCCCGGCCACGAAGTCTCCCACCTGCACCTCGCTGACGCCGGGGGCGACGGCGGCCACCGTGCCGCAGAATTCGTGACCGACCACCCGCGGGGGACGGACGCGGGAGGCGGCCCACTCGTTCCAGCGGTATATGTGCAGGTCGGTGCCGCAGATCCCTCCCGCCGCCACCCTCACCAGCACCTCTCCCGCCTGAGGCACCGGCACCGGGAGCGTGGTCAGGGTCAGGCCCGGCCCCGGGACTGGCTTGACCAGCGCGCGCATCCTGCCGGGCAGCGTCGGGGGCCGGTTGGGTAGGAGGTCGGGCTGGCGAGCGGCCGGCCGCGCCACCGGCAGCCCACTTTGGGCCGCACCGCGCGGGGGGTGCCCAGAAGGCGTGTACGGCTGGCTCACAGGCGGCCCCCTGTGTTACCCTGGCGTTACTTCGCCGTGACAGAGTGGCGACGTGCGCGGTGGACGATTGGGCATCGGAGCCATCGCCGGACCGTTCCGGGCGGACGCCATCTGCACTATGGCCGCTGCGCCGCGGGGTGTCAAGGCGCGCCCCGAGACGGCGCCGCGGCCCAGAGACGGCGCGCAGGAGGCCCATGGTCTTTCTCTACCACCCGTTGGTGGTCCACTTCCCTGTCGCCCTGTGGCTGACCAGCGCCCTCTTCGAGCTGCTTTACCTGGCGCGGCGGGAGCGGCTGTACGCCATAGTGAGCCGCCTGCTCATCGGGCTGGGGCTGCTGGGGGCCGCAGCGAGCATCGCCTCCGGCTTCCTGGACCTAGACCGCCAGGTGGCGCTGGGAGTGGGCAGCGGCATCCTCCTGCAGCACCGCCTCCACTCCCTGCTGGCCTACGGGGCCACGGCGGCATACCTTCTCGCTTTCCTGGGACGCTGGCGGCGGGGGGTGGTCCCCGTCTGGACCACAGTCCTCTCCCTGGTCGGAGCGTTGGCCACCGCCGCCGCGGGATTCAGCGGCGGTGAGCTGCGGAGGGTGATGTAGATGGCCACGAGAACAGGCGAGGGAGCGCGCCCAGAGGAGCCGCGCGCCGCCCCGCGCATCCTGGTGGTGGACGACGAGCCCCACATCGTGGAGCTAGTACGCTACAACCTGCAGCAGGAAGGCTTCGCCGTCTCCGTGGCCGCCGACGGTCGCGAAGCCCTGACCCGGGTGGCCAGCGACCGCCCCGACCTGGTGGTCCTGGATATCATGCTGCCCGAAGTAGACGGAATTGAGGTCTGCCGACAGATCCGGGCGGGGTCGCGGGTGCCGGTGCTGATGCTTACGGCGCGGGACCGGGAACTGGACCGGGTGGTGGGCCTGGAGCTGGGGGCCGACGACTACGTGACCAAGCCCTTCAGCCCGCGGGAGCTGGTGGCCCGCATCCGTGCCATCCTCCGGCGTACCGGAGGCGCCGACCGTCTGCCGGAGACCGGTCCCCTGGAGGCCGACGGGCTGGTCCTTCACCCCGAGACCCACGAGGTCTGGCTGCATGGCCGGCCCGTGGACCTGACGGCCAAGGAGTTCGAGCTGCTGAAGCTGCTGATGCGCCACCCCAACCGCGTCTTCACCCGGGACTTCCTCCTGGAGCACATCTGGGGATACGACTACTTCGGCAGCACCCGCACCGTGGACATGCACATCAGCCGCCTCAGGGAAAAGATCGAGGACGACCCGGCCGACCCCACCTTCATCCAGACGGTGCGCGGCGTGGGCTACAAGTTCAAAGCGGGGACCCGCGCCCCCGGGCGGCGCTGATGCGCTCCATTCGCTTCAAGCTCATCGCCACCTACGTGGCGCTGGCCGCGGTAGTCCTGGTGGTGGTGACGGCGGTCATGCTGGCGGCCCTGCACCGCCGCTACCTGGAGACCTACCAGTACATGATGGCCACCCAGGCCCGGCTCATTGCCAGCATGCTCTTCGCCTACTTCCGGGAGGAACCCCTCCCCCGCGAAGAGATGGAGGCCATCGCCCAGCGCTTCCGCTGGCGGCCGGAGACGCGCATCGCCGTCCTCGATGCCCGGGGCGTCCACCCCGGTGCTCCCGGTGCGCCCCCGCCGCCCGAGGTGGCCGCCGCCCTGGCCGGCCGGGAGGGACGCAGTGTCCGCTACGACCCGGCCAGCGGCCAGGAGCGGGTCTTCGCCGCCGCCCCCATCGGCAGCGAGGGCGCCTGGGTCGGGGTCGTGCACGTCTCCATGCCGGCGGTCTGGGCGTGGCGGCAGCTGCAGCGGGTCCTGCCCGCCTTCGGCGGCGCGCTCCTGCTGGGCCTGGCGGCGGCCTGGTTCGTCGGCGCGCGGCTGGCACGCAACCTCACCGACCCGGTGGAAGCCCTCACCCGGGCGGCTCAACGGCTGCGGGAGGGGGAGCTGGACGCCACCGTGGAGGTCCGCACCCGCGACGAGATCGGCCGCCTGGGTGAAGCGTTCAGCGCCATGGCCGTCCGCCTGCGGGAGACGATCCGCCGCCTGGTGGAGGAGCGGCACACGCTGGAAGCCATCCTCACCGGGATGGTGGACGCCGTGGTGGCCATCGACCGGAGGGAGCGGGTGATCCTGGTGAACCTGGCGGCGGAGGAGCTGCTGGGGGTGCGGCGGGAGGAGGTCATCGGCCGCCCTGCTGGCGGTGTCCTGCCGCGGGCGCTGCATGGGCTGGTGCAGGAGGCCGCGGCGCGCCGGCACGCGGTGGCCGCGGAGCTGCCGGGAGAAGGCGGCGGACGGCTGGTGGAGGTCCGCTGCGCCCCCATCCGGGGCAACGGTGAGGTCGCGGGGACGGTGGCGGTGCTGCGGGACGTCACCGAGCTGCGCCGCAGCGAGCGCCTGCGCCGCGAGCTGACGGCCAATGTCTCCCACGAGCTGCGCACGCCGCTGACCTCCATCAAGGGTTTTACCGAGACGCTGCTCGCCGGGGCCATGGGGGACCAGGCCGCCGGCCGGCGCTTCCTGGAGATCATCAACGCCGAAGCCGACCGACTGGTCAAGCTGGTGGACGACCTGATGGACCTCGGCCGGCTGGAGGCCCGCGGCGTGGCCCTGGAGCTGGCCCCTGTGTCCGTGCCGGCGCTGGTGGAGGAAATGGTGGCCCACCTGCGGCCGCTGGCGGGAGGCCGCCGCCTGGAGGTCCGCTCCGGACCCCCCGGCGCCGTGGTCCTGGGGGACCGCAACCGTCTGGCTCAGGTGCTGACCAACCTCATCGACAACGCCATCAAATTCACCGGCGAGCAGGGGCGGGTAGAGGTGGGCTGGCAGGAGCAGGATGGCAGCGTGCAGATCACCGTGCGCGACGACGGGCGGGGTATCCCCCCGGCCGACCTGCCTCACATTTTCGAGCGGTTCTACAAAGCCGACCGCTCCCGCGGCACCAGCGGCGGCAGCGGCCTGGGCCTGGCAATCACCAAGCACATCGTCGAGGCCCACGGCGGGCACATCCTGGTCGAGAGCGAGGAGGGCCGCGGGACGACGTTCACGGTGATGCTGCCCAAGCCGGAGAACGGCCAAGCGGCCTGATCCTGGCCTCCACGAAAACAGAGGCAGCGCGCTCAGGTCTCCCCCGGCCGATGCCAGTCGCTGCCGTCCCGTCCCATCGGAACGCATGACCCGGATGGCTAGATCGTCACCCCGGCTGCCCAGAAACGCAAGCCACCGCCCGTCCGGAGACCGGGCGGGCAGCAGGCTGATGCCGCCGCTCACGAGACGCCGGGCCACCGGCCCGGGTGATGACTCCGGGCCGGTACAGGATGTCCCCGCTGGTCAGCCGCGTCCGTCCCGAGCCATCCGGGTTCATCACTTGCAGGTACCAATTTCCTTCTCCGATCCGGGAGAGGAAGGCGATGCGTCCGGACCTGCAGGTTCAAGGGGTGTGAGCGGGAAGCGGTCTAGCCGCCCAGGTAGGCGCGCCGCACCTCCTCGTTGGCCTGCAGCTCCGCGGCCCGGCCGCTCAACGCCACCTCGCCTGTCTGCAGGACGTAGCCGCGGTGGGCGATGGTCAGGGCCATGTAGGCATTCTGCTCCACCAGCAGGATGGTCGTCCCCTGGGCGTTGATGGTCTTGAGGGTCTCGAAGATCTGTTCCACCAGCACCGGGGCCAGGCCCATGGACGGCTCGTCCAGCAGCAGCACCCGGGGGCGGGCCATCAGCGCCCGGCCGATGGCCAGCATCTGCTGCTCGCCTCCGGAGAGCGTCCCCGCCACCTGACTGATTCGCTCCTTCAGGCGGGGGAAGAGGGCGAAGACCCGGTCCAGGTCCTCCTTGATGCCCCCCGGGTCCTGGCGGGCGTAGGCGCCCATCATCAGGTTCTCCAGGACGGTGAGGCGGGCGAAGATACGCCGTCCTTCAGGGGCATGCCCGATCCCTTTGTAAACGATGACGTGTGGGGGCAGGGTGTCGATGGGCTCGCCCCGCAGCCGAACGCTTCCTACGCGGGGGCGGAGCAGCCCGGAGATGGTGCGCAGGGTGGTGGTCTTGCCCGCGCCGTTGGCGCCCAGCATGGCCACCACCTCGCCCTCGTCCACCTGGATGGAGATCCCCTTCAGGGCGTGGATGTTGCCATAGTAGACGTGGACGTTCTCCAGCTCCAGCAGGGCCATTCGCTTACGACCCCACGCCGGCCAGGCCGCGGCGGGTCCCCAGGTAGGCCTCGATCACCCGGGGGTTGTTGCGTACCTCTTCGGGGGTGCCCTCGGCGATCTTCTGCCCGAAGTCCAGCACGGTGATCACCTCGGAGATCCCCATGACCACCCGCATGTTGTGCTCAATCAGCAGGATGGTGATGCCCAGCTCGTCGCGCAGGCGGCGGATGAAGGCCATGGTGTCCAGCGACTCCCGGGGGTTCATGCCCGCGGTGGGCTCATCCAGCAGCAGGAGGGTGGGCCGGCTGGCCAGGGCGCGGGCGATCTCCAGGCGGCGCTGCTCCCCGTAGGGCAGGTTGCGCGCCAACAGGTCGCCCTTTCCCCGCAGGCCGACGAACTCCAGCAGCCGCAGGGCCTCCCTGTGGGCCGCCGCCTCCTCGCGCCGGGTCTGGGGCGACTGCAGAATCGCCCCCATCACCGAGGCGCGAATGTGCTGGTGCATGCCCACCAGGATGTTCTCCAGGCAGGTCATGTTGGCGAAGAGGCGGATGTTCTGGTAGGTGCGGGCGATGCCCAGGCGGGAGATTCGGTCGGGGGCCAGGCCGTCCAGGGGAACGCCGCGGAACTGGGTCTGCCCTTCCTCCGCCCGGTAGAAGCCGGTGACGCAGTTAAAGTAGGTGGTCTTGCCGGCGCCGTTGGGACCGATGATGCTGTGGATGGAGCGTTCGGCCACTGCCAGGTCCAGCGCGCTCAGGGCCACCAGGCCGCCGAAGCGCTTGGTCAGGGCGCGTGAGACGAGCAGGGGAGGCCTATCCATCGCTGGCCGGGCGCACCTCCGCAGGCTCCGCGGGGAGCGGGGGAGCCACCGGCTCTTCGGCGGCATGCAGCTCGCGGCGCACGATCGCCGCAGGCAGAAGGCCTTCCGGCCGCAGCTGCATCATCACCACCAGCGCCGCCCCGTAGACCAGGAAGCGGTACTCGGCGAACTCCCGGAACAGCTCCGGCAGCCCCACCAGGAACAGCGAGCCCACCACCACGCCGGGAATGCTGCCCATGCCGCCCACGATGATCAGGGCCAGCACGTTGATGGAGATGAGCAGCTGGAAGCTGTGGGGAAAGACCGAGCCGATCATCACGGCGAAGATCGCGCCGCTCAGGCCCCCGAAGGCGGCGCCGATGGCAAACGCCAGCAGCTTGACGTTCACCAGGTTGATGCCCATGGCCTCAGCCACATCCTCATCCTCGCGCACCGCCATCCAGGCCCGCCCCAGGCGGGAGTCGCGCAGCCGCGTGGCCACGAAGATGACCAGCAGGCACCCCGCCACCACGATGTAGTAGAGCTGCTCCGGTCCACGGAACTCGAACCCGCCGATGGCCGGCTTGGGGATGCTCAGCACCCCCTGCGACCCTCCCAGCCACGGCCGCAGGGCGTCGGAGAGCACCAGCAGCCGGATGATCTCCCCGAACCCCAGGGTGACGATGGCCAGATAGTCGCCGCGGATGCGCAACACGGGAATGCCCAGGATCACCCCGGCCACGAGGGAAGCCGCCATGGTTACGGGGATCGCGGCCCAAAACGACATCCCGGCGATGCCATGCTGCCCCGTCGAGGTCAGCAGCCCCATGGTGTAGGCGCCGATGGCAAAGAAGGCAACATACCCCAGGTCCAGCAGACCGGCAAAGCCCACCACCACGTTCAGCCCCAGCCCCAGCAGGGCAAAAACCCCTACCAGAACGAAAACCTGGGAGAGAAACGGTCCCGCCGCCACCGGTACCAGGAGCACGAGCAGAATGATCAGCGTCAGGCTCAGGGCGCGCAGGGCCCGTTGCCGGGAGGAAGGTAACGCCTCGCTCCAGCGCCGGGTGGCCGGGTGGCTCCAGGCCCAGAGAGCGCTTCCACCCGCGGCCAGGGCGAAGATGATCAGGGCGCCGCGGGGCAGCAGCCCCTCGGTGGAAAACAGCAGCATCTGGACGGCGCTTCCGGCCCTGGTCCGAGCCAGCACCAGTTGCACGACTTCCTGAAAGAGCCCCACCACCAGGACCCAGGTCAGGCCGGCGAAGAGCGGCCGCCGCCACGCGCCGCCCAGCAGCGCCGCGGCCGCACCCACCAGGCCCCCCAGGGCCCACCCCAGCAGGATCAGATGGGTGCCGGCAGGACCCCGACCGAAGGACAGCAGGGCAAACAGCCGTGGGGTGGCGCTGACGAACATGGCCCGCAGGTTGACCACGCTGGCCACCCAGACCAGCGCCGCCACCAGCACACCCGCCACCGCCCCGGCCAGCGCTCCCCGCAGCAGCACCGCCGCCACCGGGCCGCCCGCCCGCCGCGCCACCTGATAGCCCACCCCCAGGGCTGTCAGCACCAGCAGCAGCAGCCCCAGGGAGATGACCCCGGCAACGATCTGGCGCTCGGCGAAGGTGTCCACCATGCCCACCATGGCCAGGAAAACGGCCACGCCGCCCCAGATCAGACCCTGCCTGATAGCCTCTGCCCACGGTCCGCCGGCGCGCACGGCCTGCTCCTCCGTCCTACGCCTTCTTTGCCGCCAGCCGCTCGCCCAGGATCCCCGAGGGCCGGAAGATCAGCACCATGACCAGCATGGTAAAGGCAATGACGTCGCGCAGCTGGTAGGGGGCGACAATCCCCAGGCCGTCCAGCACCAGGATGGGGCCCACGGATTCAAAGAGACCCAGGAAGACGCCACCCAGCATGGCCCCGGGGATGTTGCCGATGCCACCCAGCACAGCCGCGGTGAAGGCCTTGATGCCCGGGATGAACCCCATGAAGAAGTGCACCTGCTTGAAGACCAGGGCATAGAGCAGGCCGGCCGCCCCGGCCATGGCTCCACCCACGAAGAAGGTGATAGCAATCACCCGGTCTACGTCGATGCCCATCAAGGCGGCGGCCTCCATGTCCTCGGAGACCGCCCGCATGGCCGTGCCTGTTCTCGTCCGCATGACGAACAGGTAGAGCACCAGCAGCATCACCACGGAAGCCACGATGACTACGGCCTGTGTGCGCAGCATGGGGATCCCGGCGACGACCAGCTTGCCCCTGAGGACAGCCGCTTCGGGATAGGCCTGAAACCCGGAGCCGAAGAACCCGCGGAAGGTGTACTGCAGGAAGAAAGAGGCCCCGATGGCCGTAATCAACGGCACCAGGCGGGGTGCTCCTCGCAGAGGCCGGTAGGCGATCCGCTCCACCAGCAGCGCTACCACCGCCGAGGTGGTCATGGCCACGGCCAGGACCACCAGCAGGCTGACCAGCGGGTTACGGTCCAGGTACCCCGAGCGGCCGAAGGCCGCGGCCACGTAGTAGCCCACGTAAGCCCCGCTCATGAACACCTCGCTGTGGGCGAAGTTGATCATGCGCAGGATGCCGTAGACCATGGTGTAGCCCAGGGCGATCAGGGCGTAGATGCTTCCCTGGGAAAGGCCGAAGACCAGCAGGTCCATCCAGACGTCCGGGCCGTAGCGTGCCGCCCGCACGGTCCCCACGGTCCCGTAGATCAGGACGAACAGGACGACCAGTCGGAAGGCCCACAGGTACAGGTCGACGATCGAGATCCGCTGCAACCAACCGCGGGGCATGAGCCTCTCACATCAGCCGCGTGACATGAGCCTCTCACATCATACTAAGGGGGGATGAGCCCGGACAATCCGCGGCTCATCCCCCACGAACGCAGCCGTACCTTCGCCAGAGTCCCTACTTCTTCACCGGCCAGATCTTCTTCGGGTTGTTCCCCGGGTCCCACTTGGCCGGATCTGCCGACAATGTCTGGTAGATGACGATCTTGGGGTCAGCACAGTCTCCGTACTTGTCGCAGGTCAGGGTCCCGGTCAGCCCCTTGAAGTTCTTGGTGGCGTAGAGGGCGTCGCGCAGCGCCTTCCGCCCGATGTAGGTGTTGCCAGCAGCGTCCTTCTTGGCCACCTTCTCGATGGCGGCGAAGATCATCATAGCAGCATCGTAGGCGTGAGGGTGGAACGGAGCCAGGGGCTTCTCCCCATACTTCTTCTGGTGCTTCTCCAGGAAGACCTTGTACCCCGGCCCCAGGGCTTCCGGCGAGAGGTCAGGACTGGAGTGGTACATCCCAACAGCGGCGTCCCCAGCGGCCTTCATGAAGTCGGGGGAGAACATGCCGTCGGCCCCCATCAGCTTGACCTTCTCCAGGCCGGCGACCTCCTTGGCCTGCCTGGTGACGAAGCCGCCCGCGGCGATGAAGATGGGGTAGTAGATAAGCTGCGGCTTCCCTGCCGCGATCTTGGTCAGCACGGGCCGCATGTCCGTGTCGGTGGGCGAGATGGCTTCCTGGGAAGTGATGGTCCCACCCAGCCGCTTGAACACGTCCGCGAACACGTTGGCCAGCCCCTCCGCGTAGGGGCTGCCATCGTGGATCGTCGCCGCCTTGCGCAGACCCAGGTAGTGGTAGACAAACTGAGCCGCCACCCGTCCCTGGACTTTGTCGTTGTGGGCCGTGCGCAGGTACCCGTCATAGCCCGGTCCGCGCTTGGGGTCGGTGAGTATGGGCGCAGTGTTCGAAGGAGAGACGGTAACGATCCCGGCCTTCCACAGGATCGGCACACCCGGGACGGCTTCGCTGGAGCAGTTGGAACCGATGGCCGCCACGATGGCCTTGTTGGCGGCCAGCTTGGTCGCGGCGGTGGTCCCGCCCTCCGCGTTGCAGCCGGAGTCCTCGCCGATCAGCTTGATGGGGTGGCCGGCCACGGTCTTCTTGTCGTCGATGGCGATCTCCACGCCGCGCCGGGTGTCGATCCCCAGGCTGGCGTCGGGCCCGGCGATGACGAACCAGTAGGCGATGACGATGGGCTGCCCGCGGTTGACCTTGACCACACCGATCGGGTCAGTCACGGGCCCCAGAGTGGCCGCCGGTGCCGTGGTGGCATAGTATGGACCGGTCACCAGCAGGATGGCGACCAACAGGGCTATTGGCAGCTTGACACGCTTCATCCCGCTCTCTCCCCCCTCCGCTGGTAGTAGACGATCGGACTGCACCAGCCTATCCATTGTCCTGGCTTGGTTGCAAGTAGGCTTCGGCACCCCGGGGGGAATTCCTCTCGGCGCGGCCAGGCCGGGCGCCCCTCACCTGCGGGTCGGCGGCGGGGGCAGGCGGAGCGTGCGCACGAGCGTCCGACGCTCCCACTCCCCCGGGTTCGCTGAGGTCACCCGGACGACGAAGTAGCTGGCAGGATTGGGGTCACCCCGCCTGTCGAAGCGGAAGGTGCCGCTTGGCCCGCGGAACAGACTACCGCGGATGGCCGCACTGACCTGGCGGCGGGTGGGTCGTCCGCCGGCAGCACGCGCCGCCCGGGCCACCGCGTCCAGTCCCAGGGCTGCCGCAT
Organism: Armatimonadota bacterium; assembly: GCA_031459715.1. Lineage (NCBI taxonomy): Bacteria > Bacillati > Candidatus Sysuimicrobiota > Candidatus Sysuimicrobiia > Candidatus Sysuimicrobiales > Candidatus Humicultoraceae > Candidatus Humicultor > Candidatus Humicultor tengchongensis. Next base: position 24,162 of record JAVKIA010000031.1, read on the forward strand.
CGTACGCCTGCAGGGCAAAGGCGGCAGGTTCCGCCACAAACCGTCTCCGGTAGTCCCGGACGAAGTCCTCCGCCCCCGGGTAGAAGTCCGGGGGGCCGGCCACCAGGGTGAAGTAGGTGCCCACAGCACTGCGGCCGGCGGCCTGCAGCAGTCGGGGAGAATCCAGCCAGTCCGGGCCGATGAAGGCCGAGGGGACCTCTCGGCGGCGGACCTCCCGGATGACCGGGCCCGCCTGGGTGAAGGGTAAGGCCAGGAAGATGAGGTCGGGAGGGGGTTCGCGAAGTGCCTCCAGCACCGCGGCCGGGTTTGCCCCCACCTCGACCTCGCCACCCACGGCCATCCCCAGCCGCAGGGCTGCCTGGCGGAAGGCGGCGGTCACCGCGCGCCCGAGAGCGGAACCCTCGCGGGCAATGACCACCCGGCGCGCCTTGAGGTCGGAGGCGGCGAACTCGGCGGCCGCCCGCCCCTGCACGTCGTCTCGCCCCACCACCCTGAAGATAGTCTCCAAGCCCCGCTCCGTGAGCTGTGGATCAGAGCTGGCCGGGGAGATCATGGCTAACTCCGCGGCCGCGTATACCTCGGAGGCGGGCAGGGCCACACTGGAGGTAAGGTGTCCGACGACCAGCAGGACCTCCGGGTCAGCGACGATGCGCGCCGCGGTAGCCCGGCCGAAATCCGCCCGGGCCCGGTCGTCAAAGGCGGCCAGGCGCAGGTCGTATCCCAGCGCCGCCATCGGCGCGGCGTGCTTCTCCAGGGCGAGCTGGACCCCGTTGCGGATCGCCACCCCCAGGGTCGCCCGGTCACCTGAGAAGGGGCTGGCCACGGCCACCGCGACCACCGGCCGGGTCGAGGCGGGGGCGGGACGCTGCAGAGCGCAGGCGGAGGCCGCAGCCAGGAGCAGCAGCGCCATCCCGGCGCGGAGCAGGACTGTGGAGGCGCGGCGCAATGGCGGGCTACCCCCCGTCGACCAGGCGCACCACCTGCCCGGCTCCCCTAGCGGCAGCGCGCTGCAGCGCGGCGGCCCCCACCGTCACGTCCAGGGCCGCTGTCCCCACGGACTTGAACAGGGTCACCTCCTCCGGGTGGCGGCGCCCCGGACGCAGCCCGGCTGCGACCTCCCCGATCTCGGCGTGAATCTGCTCGGCGCTGAAGCGGCCCTCGGCGATGGCCAGCAGCAGGTCGCCAGCCTCCGCCAGGCAGCCTGCCCGGGAGTCGACGACCACAGTGGCCCGGGCCACCAGGTCGGCATCCACCTCCCGCGTCTGGGGAGTGAAGGCCCCGATGAGGGTGAGGTGGGTTCCCGGCGCTACCTCGGCCGTGGGGACCACCGGGGTGGGGCTGGTCGTGGCGGTGATGACGATGTCGGCACCGCGCACCGCCAGCTCCGGCGAGGCCGCGGAAAGGACCGTGGCCCCAGCGGCCCAAGGCTGGGCACGGACCCAGCGGACAAAGGCCTCCGACCGCTGTGGGTCTCGGGCCACCACCCGGACCTGGGTGATCTCGCGTACCGCAAAGACCGCCTCAAGCTGCGTACGGCCCTGGACGCCGGCGCCGAAGAGGGCCACGATGTGCGCATCAGGGCGGCTGAGTAACTGCGCCGCCAGACCGCCGGCAGCGCCGGTGCGCAGCGCGGTCAGCGCCGCTCCTTCCACCAAGCCCAGGGGTGCTCCCGTGGCCGGGTCCTGGACCAGCACCAGCGCCGTAATGGTGGGAAGGCCGCGGGCCGGGTTGGCCGGGTAGACGCTGACCACCTTCACCCCCAGCGCGCGCAGGGCTGGGACGGCCGCGGGCATGAACAGCGTCACCCCTCCCTCTTCCCCCGGCAAGGGGACCCGCAGGGGGACCTGGGCCTCGCCGCGCGAGAGGTGGACGAAGGCCGCCCGCACCAGGTCGATGGCATCCGCCATGGGGACCAGCTGCCGCAGCTCTGCGGCCGAAACCAGGCGCAGCTCCCCTACCGCCATTCCGCGAAGACGCTGCGGAGCAGGAACAGGACATTCGCCGGACGCTCCCCCAGCCGGCGCATGAAGTAGGGATACCATTGCTCGCCGAAGGGGACATAAACGCGCACGTGGTAGCCCTGGCGCACCAGCGCGGCTTGCAGGTCGCGGCGCACCCCGTAGATCATCTGGAACTCGAAACGCTCCGGGCCGATCCCCTCCCCGGCGGCCACCGCGCGGGCGTAAGCGATCATCCGGGGGTCGTGGGTGGCGATGGCCGGGTAAGTGCCCCGGTGCAGCAGCACGTCCGTGAGGCGGCGGTAGGCCGCGTCCACGTCCGCCTTGCGCGGATAGGCCACGGCTGGAGGCTCCAGGTAAGCGCCCTTCACCAGGCGGATGCGCACACCGGTCTCCACCAGATCCGCCAAGTCCTGCTCGCTGCGCCGCAGGTAGGACTGGATGACCAGGCCGACGTTGCTCCACCCTTCCCCCCATACCCTGCGCCACAGGGCCAGGGTCGGGTCCACCAGGGCGGACTCTTCCATGTCGATGCGCACGAAGATCCCCTCCCGGTCCGCCGCCTCCAAGATGCGCCGCAGCAGCCTTTCGGCCAGTACCGCGTCGCTGGCCAGACCGAGCTGGGACAGCTTGATGGAGAGGTTGCAGTCGAGCCGCTCCAGGGTGATCGCTTCCAGGACTTCCAGGTAGTGATTCGCCGCCTCCTGTGCCTCCGCGGGGCTGGTGGTCTTCTCCCCCAGGTAGTTGAGGCTGGCGTGGATGCCCAGGCCGTTCAGCGCCCGCACCGCCGCCACCCCCTCGGCCAGCGTCTCTCCGGCGACGAAGCGACGGGAGGCGCGCCGGGCCACCGGGTTGCGCAGCACGAAGCGCTGCATGCCGCGGTGCTGCGAGAGGTAAATGAAGAACGCCCGCAGGGCGCTCATGGGCACCTCACCGGGTGTTGAGCAGGTCGGACACCGGCACCAGCACCACCCCCGCCCTGTCGAATTCGGGGAGGAGCTGACGCAACACTTCCGCGGTCCCCCGCTGGGCATGCCCGATGCCGATGGCCCAGCCCCTCGTCCGGGCTGCCTCCAGGAGCCTGCGGACCTGCCCGGTGATGTAGGCGGGCTCGTCCTCGTTGTCCAGGAAGACTGTCCGCTCCACCGCCGGCACCCCCAGCGCGCGCGCTACCTGCATGGCCACCGTGCGGGGGGTGGTGCGGCTGTCCACGAAGAAGAGCCCCTGCTCCCGCACCACACCCAGCACAGCGGTCATCACCCGGAGGTCGGCGGTAGCCCGGGAGCCCATGTGCCCGTTGATCCCCACGGCGCCCGGGACCTCCGCCAGGCCGGCCCGCACCACGGCAGCAATCTCCTCATCGCTCATGGCCGTGGTCACGCCCCCCGGACCGAGGCGGCGGTCCTCCTCAGACTCCAGGGGGAGGTGCAAGAGGACCTCCAATCCGGCGGCCTGTGCCCGGCGAGCCACAGCCGCCGAGGCCGCAAGTCCCGGCAGCACGGCCAGGGTCACGGGTCGGCCCAGAGCCAGGATCGGCTCCACCTGCTGCAGGGTGGCTCCCGCATCGTCAAAGATGAGGGCCACCCGGGCGGCGGGTGTCGGCTCGGAGCGCACCACGGCCGGCGAGGCCCCGCGCAGAGCACCACCCCGTGGTCCGGGCTGGGGGCGGGCCGTCGGCAGAACCACCCGGGGCGTGGCTCGAACCGTTTCCCCCGAGGGCCGGGGCGGCGAGAGGACGGCAGCCTGGGGCTGGCGCCAGGTCCACCACACCCCGGCGCCGACACCCAGCGCCATCACCACAGCCCAGCCCACCCCCCAGGAGCGGAGGGATCGGGCACGACGGGAAGACCGGCGGGAGGGGCGGGCGGGTGACATCTAGTGCACCGTCGCCCAAATTCGGCGGCAGTACCATTGATGCATCGCGTGCCTCGTGAACGACCACCGAAAAGGATG
>JAVKIA010000032.1 GCA_031459715.1 Armatimonadota bacterium
GGCGTCAACGACGGCGCGGCGGCGCTGCTGCTGACCTCGGCGCGGCGGGCGCGGGCGCTGGGGCTGCGGCCGCTGGCGCGGATCGTGGCCACCGCGGTGGCCGGGGTGGACCCGGCCTACATGGGCATCGGCCCGGTGCCCGCCACCCGCAAGGCGCTGGCGCGGGCCGGGCTGCGGCTGGAGCAGATGGACGTGGTGGAGCTGAACGAGGCCTTCGCCGCCCAGGCGCTGGCGGTCATCCAGGAGCTGGACCTGGACCCGGCGCGGGTCAACCCCAACGGCGGGGCGATCGCCCTGGGCCCCCCGCTGGGCTGCTCGGGCGCGCGCATCCTGACCACCCTGGTGCCCGAGCTGGCCCGCCGCGGCGCCCGCTACGGCCTGGCCACCATGTGCATCGGCGTCGGCCAGGGCATCGCCACCATCGTCGAGCGCGTGGAGTCCTCGTTCGCGCCCAGGAGGACAAGGGCAGACAGATGAGGAGGTAAAGGTGAGCACCGTTACCCGGCCAGAAACTCGATTCATCAAGCAGCAGGAGCGGGACGACGTCCTGTACGTCACCCTGGACCGCCCGCCGCTCAACGTGCTGACCATCAGCATGATGTCGGAGCTGATCGGCGTCTTCGACCAGGTCGCGGCCCGGCAGGACAGCTTGAGGGCCGTGGTGCTGCGAGGCGCGGGCAAGGCCTACTCGGCAGGCGTGGACATCAGCGAGCACCAGGGCGAGACGCTGCGCCCGCTGCTCGACAGCTTTCACCGCCTGATGCTGCGTGTGCTGGCCAGCCCCGTCCCGGTCATCTCGGTCGTGCACGGCTACGCCTTTGGCGGCGGCTGCGAGCTGGCCACGGTCTCAGACATGGTGCTGATCGCCGAGGACGCGAAGATCGGCGTGCCGGAGATCAAGCTGGCCGTGTTCCCGCCGGCCGCGGCGGTGCTCTTCCCACGGCTGATCGGCACCCACCGCGCGCTGGAGCTGATCCTGACCGGCGAGCCGATCAGCGGCGCGGAGGCGGCCCGCATCGGCCTGGCCAATCGGGCCGTGCCGGCCGCGGAGCTGGATGCGGCGCTCGAGGCGCTGCTCGCCCGCCTGCGGGCCACCAGCGCGGCCGCGCTGAGGCTGGCCCGCCGCGCGGTGCTGGACACGCTGGACCGCTCGACCGAGGAGGCGCTGCACTACCTGGAGCAGGTGCAGGTGGAGCAGTTGATCCCGTCCCACGACGCGCAGGAGGGCCTGCGCGCGTTCCTGGAGAAGCGCGCGCCAGTGTGGCAGCACCGGTGATACAGTCGTCAGCCAGCAGTCGGCCGTCGTCAGCCTGAGTCTGACTGATGGCTGCCGACCGATGACCGACGACGGGAGGACAGTCCATGTGTGGGGCGGCGCATCCCGAGGAGCGCAGCGCGGTGGGCCAGCCGCAGGCAGGCACGCCGCGCGTCATCGACCTGGAAGACTTGGTCGCGGAGCTGATGCCAACGGCCACCTTCATCGCCAGCGAGCCGGAGGTCCGGCGCACAGGAGCCGGCTTCATCGGCTATGGCGCGACGAAGCCGGGCGACCGGGTGCTGCTGGCGGTGGACACGCACTACGAGTGGCGCGTGGTGGAGGCGACCGCGCGAGCCCTGCGCGAGCGGGGCGCGAAGGTGGACGTGGTGACCGTGGACGTGGGCCCGGACCGCGAGTTCATCGATCTGGAGGAGATCAACACCGTCATGCGGCGCGAGCCGTGGGAGCTCCGCCCACGCCGCTGGGAGGGGGTGCCCTGGGTGGAGGAACTCGCGCTGCGGGGCAGGTACGACCTGCTGGTCCACGGCAAGGGCGGCAGCATCCCCCAGACCCCGCACCGCTACGAGGCCTTCCCCTGGCTGACCGCGGAGCACTTCGCCAGCCGCGCCACGCACTATCCCCGCAAGCTCCACACCCTGATCAACCTCAAGGCGTGGCAGCAGATCCGCGAGCAGGGCCGCGGCGGACGAGTGCACCTGACGGACCCGGAGGGGACTGACCTGCGCTGGACCCTGTGGGACGAGTACTTCGATGGCAGCCGCCTGGGCAGCGGGGAGACGCCCTTCTGGGGACACCTGATGTCCCACCCGCCGACGCCGATCCTCGCTCAAGAGGACGCCACCGGGGTGGCGGCCGGCACCACCTCTCACTTCGCGCGGCCGTTCCCCCGCATCCGCGTAAGCGTCCAGGACGGGCTGGTGCAGACGGTGGAGGGCGGCGGGGCCTACGGCCGCGCCTGGAACGAGCTGCTGGACGAGTCGCGCACCACGCAGTACCCGTGCTTCCCGCGGCCGGGCCTGTTCTGGCTGTGGGAGGCGGCCATCGGCACCAACCCCAAGATCGCCCGGCCGTCGCGCATCCATCGCCTGTCGTCGGGCGGCTTCGAGTGGGAGCGGCGGCGCTCCGGGGTGATCCACCTGGGCTTCGGCACCTTCTGGCGCGGGCCGGAGGAGCGCTGGGCGGGCGAGCGCGGCCTGCTCTATGGCCATCTGCACGTGCACCTGCTGTTCCCCACGCTGGAGATCGAGACACGCAGCGGGCAGCGGATCACCGTCATTGAGCGGGGGCGGCTGACGGTCTTGGACGACCCGGAGGTGCGAGCGGTGGCGGCGGAGTTCGGGGACCCGGACGAGCTGCTGCGGGAGGACTGGGAGCCGGCCATTCCGGGCATCTCGGCGCCCGGCAGGTATGACGAGTACGCCGCCGACCCGGCCAGATGGATCTACGGCGAGGCGCGATGAGCCCCACCCGCGCCGAGGTGGCGCTGTTCGGCTTCGTGTACGACCTGGGGCCGCCGACCCGCTTCAGCCTGGAGCTGGACGGGCGGCCGACCGTGGGCGAGCTGCTGGAGCACCTGGTCCGGCACGCGGGCGAGCGGCTACGGGCGCGGCTGTTCACCGCCGCGGGGGGCCTGCAGCCGGGGGTGCAGGTGTTCGTGGAGCGCGAGACGCGCAGCCTGGACGAGCGCCTGCCCGAGTCGCCCCGGGTGGCGGTCAAGATCGTGGTGCTGCACACCACGGCAGGAGGATAGGCAGACAGGGCGTCCGATCGAAAGGAGGAGGCCGTGCCGAAGAGCGTGCCAAAGGAAGACCGCTGGGTCGCCACCACCTGCGGCCTGTGCTACAGCGTATGCGCCATCAAGGCGCACGTGGTGGACGGGGTGGTGGTCAAGATCGAAGGGAACCCGGACTCGGGCACCAACCGCGGCCGCATCTGCGCGCGGGGCCAGAGCGGCATCATGCAGCTCTACGATCCCGCGCGGGTGAACGTGCCCCTGAAGCGGACCAACCCCCGGAAAGGGATCGGCGTCGACCCCGGCTGGGTGGAGATCTCCTGGGACGAGGCGCTGGACCTGGTGGCCGAGCGCCTGCGCCGGCTGCGTGCGGACGACCCGCGCAAGATGATCCTGACCGGGACGGTCACCGCCCAGGACGAGTTGACGCTGGGGCGGATCTTCACCGCCGCCTTCGGCACGCCCAATAGCTGGAACGCGGGGGCCGGCAACCACTGCGGCAACGCCGAGCACCTGCTGGGCGCGGTGATGCACGCCGCCTGGGCCAAGCAGCCCGATCCCAACTACTGCACCTACCTGCTCAACTTCGGCTGCGCGGCCGGCTTCGGCTCCTACTACGCCGTGCCGGCCATGGCCCAGCGGATCGCCGAGGCGCGGGCACGGGGGATGCGCCACGTGTGCATCGACCCCTTCCTCAGCCCGGCCGCGGAGAAGGCGGACGAGTGGATCCCGATCCGTCCGGGCACCGACGGGGCGCTGGCCATGGCCATGCTCAACCTGCTGCTCAACGAGTACGGGCTGTACGACCGCGAGCACCTCGCCTGGCGCACCAACGCTCCCTACCTCGTCGGCCCGGACGGCCGCTTCATCCGTGACCCGCGGAGCCGCAAGCCGCTGGTGCTGGACGAGGCCGACGGCGAGGCGCGCCCCTTCGACGCCCCCGAGGTGCGCGCGCCGGCCCTGGAGGGCAGCTTCGAGGTCCTTGGCGCGCGGGCCCGGCCCGCCCTGGAGTTGCTGCGGGACCAGGTGCGCCCCTGGAGCCCGGAGCGGGCCGAGCAGCTCACCACCGTTCCGGCCGCCACCATCCGCCGCCTGGCGCGGGAGTTCGGCGAGGCGGCCCGCATCGGCAGCACCATCCAGCTCGAGGGCAAGACCCTGCCCTACCGCCCGGTGGCAGTCATGTACTTCAAGGGCGCCCAGGGCCACCGGGCCGCCCTGCCCAGCAGCCTGGCGATCGAGCTGCTGGCGGAGGTGGTGGGCGCCTCGAACGTGCCGGGCGGCGTGCTGAGCATGAACGCCCGCTCGTTGGGCTCGCCCGAGACCGGCCTGCCGGCCTGGACGCCCGCCACCGACGAGGACGGGATGCTGCTGGCCGGCGCCTGGGCCAACCCCTTCCCTCCCTACCCGCCCAGGGAGGTGCGGGTGGGCGAGACGGCCGACCTGCGCAGCCTGTTCCCCACCTGCCCGGGCTCGTCGGGGCTGGTGACCTACGCCCTGAGGCACCCGCAGCAGTTCGGCGTGCCGTACCGGGTGGAGGTCAACCTCCACCTGGGCGCCAACTTCGTCATGACCGCGGTGGACCCCAACGCGGTCGTGGAGGCCTTCAAGGACATGTTCCAGGTGTCCTTCAGCCTGTTCCTGGACGAGTCGACCGAACTGGCGGACGTGGTGCTGCCGGTCGCCAGCTACCTGGAGCGGCTGGGTTCTACCGACTGGCTGGCCTCCAACACCCCGGTGGACGAGTGGAGCTACCACCTGCGCCAGCCGGTGGTCCCGCCGGCCGGCCAGCGGCGGCTGGCGACGGAGGTGCTGCTGGAGCTAGTGGAGCGGCTGGACATGCGGGAGGAGTTCTACGCGGTCTTCAACGCTGTGTGGCAACTGGGCGAGCCGTACCCGCTCGACCCGAGCCGCGCCTATACCTGGGAAGAGATCATGGACCGCGTCTACCGCAACCGCTTCGGGGCGCGGTACGGGCTGGACTGGTTCCGCGAGCATGGGGTGCTGAAGTGGCCCAAGAAGGTCGAGGAGGTGTACTGGCTGCCGTTCAACAAGGCGCGGGTGCCCATCTACCAGGAGTGGCTGCTGAGGGTGGGCGAGCAGGTGAAGCAGGCACTGCGCGAGCTCCAGCTCGAGGCGGACACCTCGGGCTTCACCGCGCTGCCCAACTGGGCGCCCTGCCGCGCCCACCTGGACGGCCACGACGGCCACGACCTGTTGGCCATCTACTACAAAGTCCCCCTCCAGACCTTCTCCGGCACGTACGACAACCCCTGGCTGGCGGAGCTGTCGGAGATCAACCCCTTCGTGTACCGGGCGGCGCTCAACGCCGAGACCGCCCGCCGCAAAGGCATCGCCGACGGCGACTGGATCAGGATCACCTCGGCCACCACCGGCCAGAGCGTGCGGCTGCGCGCGGCGGTCACCCAGGGCATCCACCCGGAGGTGGTCGCCATCGCCGGCGCAGGCGGCCACTGGTCGAAGCGGCTGCCCATCGCCGCGCAGCCGGAGAAGGGAGCGTTGTTCGAGTGGCTGATGCCGGCCAGCCTGGACAACGTGGACCTGCCCACGCTGACCCAGGACCAGTGCGTGCGGGTGCGCGTGGAGCGCGAAGGAGGGCCGCAATGAGAGGCAACAGCCCCCTGCCTCCCTGGGGGAGGGTCAGGCTGAGGGCCTCCCATCGCGGCCACACGGCACCTGCCCCGAACCGCGAGCCAACCCCATACTGCGTCCGCACTGGAGGTGCGCCGTGAGACTGGGCATGGTCATCGATCTCAAGAAGTGCATCGGCTGCTACGGCTGCGCGGCGGCCTGCAAGGCGGAGAACGCCACCCCGCCCGGCGTGCTGTGGTGCCGGGTGGTGAAGGTCGAGAGCGGGACCTACCCTCAGGTGCGGCGCATCAGCGTCCCGCTGCAGTGCAACCACTGCGGCGACCCGGAGTGCCTGAAGGTCTGCCCGACCGGGGCCACCTTCAAGCACGAGAACGGGATCGTGGACATAGACCACGAGCTGTGCGTGGGCTGCCGCTACTGCATGATGGCCTGCCCCTACCAGGCGCGGACCTTCCAGCACCAGGTTCTCGGCTACTTCCCCGGCGGGCTGACACCGTACGAGCAGCGGGGTTACCAGCGCCACCAGGAGGGCACCGTCTCCAAGTGCAACTTCTGCCTGCCGCGGCTGGAGCGGGGGCTGGAGCCGGCCTGCGTGGCCAACTGCATGTCCCGGGCGCGCATCTTCGGCGACCTGGACGACCCGACCAGCGAGGTGGCGCGCGCCATCCGCGAGAAGGGCGCCCAGCCACTGTACCCGGAGCTGGGCACCGACCCGTCCATCTTCTACATCGCACCGTGAGCGGGGTCGGGGGCCAGGGCCGCTGGCCCTCGACCCCGAGAGGAGGCGCACATGGCTACCGCGAGCCCACCCCAACGTTCGCCGCTGATGACGCCGAGCTTTCTGCTGGCCGCGGACCTGAAGGCGCGCTACCGCCCGCAGCGGGAGTGGGTGGAAGGGCGCGGCCTGTTCCTGATCGTGGCGCACTTCCTGAGTGGGGCCGGGGCCGCCGCCTGGCTGCTGGCCGTCCCGCTCAACGGGCCGCCCGGCCTGGTGGTCGGCTGGGTGCTGGTGGCGCTGAGCGGCCTGGCCCACCTGGCCTTCCTGGGCAAGCCGGCCCGCTTCTGGCGGATGGCGCGACGGCCGCACTCGTCCTGGATCAGCCGCGGGCTGCTGGGACTGGCCGTGTTCCTGCTGAGCGGAGGGGGGTTCCTGGGGCTGGCCTGGCTCGGCCAGGGCGGCTCGGCCCTGGGCCAGGGGCTGTTCTGGCTGTCGCTGCTGGGCGCGGCCTGGCTGCTGGTGTACAAGGGCTTCGTCTGGGCCTCGGCCAAGGGCATCCCGCTGTGGAACACGCCGCTGGTGCCCATCCTGTACCTGGTGTACGGCCTGCGCGGCGGGCTGGCGGCGCTGCTGCTGGTGGCCCTGGCCCAGCCGCGGGCAGGCGAACTGGCGGCCATGGAGACCCTCAAGCTGTGGCTGGGGCTGTCGTCCGCGCTGCTGGTGCTGGTCTACGTGGCGGTGATGCGCGGGACCGGGCTGACGGCGGCCGCGTCGGTGCGGGCACTGCTCAGGGGTCAGGCCGCGGCGGTCTTCTACCTGGGGGTGGTACTGCTGGGCCTGGTCTGGCCCATCGCCCTGGGCGCCTACGCCCTGGCGACGCCCGTGAGCGGGGTCGTGCTGGCCAGCGTGGGCCTGACCTCGTTGCTGGGCGACCTGGCGCTGCTGTACGCCGTGGCCCGCGCCGGGCTGTACCGCCCGCTGCCCGCGTAGCCGGCCGCTCGAGCGCCGCTACCCCCTCTCCCGGATGGCCGGGGTCTCCCCCAGGGGGCGGCCGGGGAGAGAGCGCCCCGGCGCCACCCAGGCAGCCGCCCTCGGCGCACCCCTGACTGCGCCAGGCGCTCGCCCGTCGCCTCTCCACCCTACGCAAGGCACATGCGGTCGGAACCATGAGCCGATATGTGCACACGATGGGCTAGTCATGAGGTTGGGCACCGCTTCGCCGGTCAGACCGAGTAATACATTGACATACAACGTTGTACGGTGTACACTAGGCGTGCCATGCGGGACGGCGTTTCGCAAAGTGAAACTCCTTTGGAAGCGAGCCGCTACTTCGTTCACTCGCTGGCCAAGGGGCTGGAGGCGCTCCGGTGCTTCGGCCCGGACAGCCCGAGTCTCAGCCTCAAGGAGCTGGCCGAGCGTCTGGGGTGGAACAAGGCCACCGCCTTCCGCTTCGTCTACACCCTGCAGCAGCTCGGTTACCTCGACCAGGACCCTCGCACCAGGCGCTACCGGCTCGGCGTGCGGGTGCTGGACCTGGGCTTCAGTTGCCTGAACAGCCTGGGGCTGTCCGAGCGCGCCCAGCCGTACCTGGAGGAGCTGTTCCACCAGACCGGCCAGCCGATCCAGATGACCATCCTGGACGGCGCCGACATCGTGTATCTGGCGCGCGTGGCCGATCGGCGGCTGACGGTCATCAACCTGTATGTGGGCTGTCGCCTGCCAGCCTACTGCACCTCCACGGGCAAAGTCCTGCTGGCGCACCGCCCCTGGGAGGAGGTGCGGCGGCTCCTGGCCGGGGTGGCCTTGCAGGCGCACACCCCCTACACCATCACCGACCTGGAGCAGCTCCGGCTCGCTCTGGAGCAGGTGCGCCGGCTGGGATACGCCGTCGGCGACCAGGAGCTGGAGCTGGGCGTCCGCTCCCTGGCCGTCCCGGTGCGGGACGCGACCGGCCAGGTGGTGGCGGCCATCAACATCTCCACCCGGGTGGCGCGAGTTGACCAGCCCACGCTCCTCGGCCGCTATCTGCCCCTGGTCATCCAGACGGCGGAGCGCATCTCCGCCGCCCTCGGCTACAAGCCCAACGCCACTTCACATCCACGGAGGGAAGCGATCCATGCCATTCCGTGACCTGCGAGAGTTCATCACCGCGCTGGAGCAGCAGGGCCAGCTTTGCCGCGTCACGCGCCAGGTGGACTGGAACCTGGAGTTGGCCCACGTGGCCAAGCTGAACGAGGAGCGTGGCGGAGCGGCGCTGCTGTTCCAGGACATCAAAGACTACCCCGGCAAGTACGTGTTCAGCGGCGCCTTCACCGCCAGGGAGCGGATGGCCATCGCCCTCGGCCTGGACCCCCATACCCGTTACGTCGAGCTGGCCCGCCACTGGGTCCAGCGGACCCAGGAGCGGGTGCCCCCGGTCATGGTGGAGCAGGGCGAATGGCAGCAGAACGTCCGCCAGGGGGCGGAGGTGAACCTGCTGGAGCTGCCCGTCCCCTGGGTCTATCCCGCCGACGGGGGCCGCTACATCGGCACGGCCGTCTACCTGATCACCCGCAATCCCGACACCGGGCGGGTGAACCTGGGCACCTACCGCGGGATGGTCATTGATGAGCGGACCATCGGCATCCAGATCATCAAGGGCAAGGACGCCGACATTGACCTAAAGGCCTACGCGCGCGCGAAGCAGCCCATGCCCTGTGCCTACGTCATCGGCGGCAATCCGCTGCTCTTCGCCTGCTCCAGCACTCTGTTTCCCATCGATTTCAGCGAATACGACGCCGCGGGTAGTCTCAATGGCGCTCCTATCGAGGTGGCTCACGGGCTCACCACCGACCTGCCCATCCCGGCCGGCGCGGAGATCGTCATCGAAGGCGAGATCATGCCCGGAGAGACCCTGCCCGAGGGACCGTTCGGGGAATACACCGGCTACTACAGCGGCGCGGGTGAGCATACGCGCGAGTTCATCACGGTCAAGTCGCTGGCCTTCCGCGACGAGCCCATCCTGTGGCTGAGCACGGTGGGTAAGCCCACCACCGACACCCACATGATCATGGGCATCAACCACAACGCCACCCTGTGGAGCGACCTGCTGCGAGCCAAAATCCCCGGCATCCAGGCGGTCTACTGCCCGCCCGAGGCGGCCGGCCGAATGCTGGCGGTTATCTCCATCCGCCAGATGTATTACGGCCACTCGACCTGGGTGGGGTTGGCCGCCTTCTCTTCCATCACCGGTAACTACGGCCTCAAGACGGTGATCGTGGTGGACGAGGACATCGACCCGGAGGACTGGAGCCAGGTGCTGTATGCCCTCGCCTTCCGCTTGCAGCCGGAGCGAGGCATTCAGGTGCTGCACCGCGGACGCTCCACGCCGCTGGACCCCTCCCTGCCGATCGACAGCCGCTATCTGACCTCTCGCGTCCTGATTGACTGCTGCATCCCCTATGAGTGGGAGAAGAAGCCGCGACCCATCGAGTTAGACCAGGAACTGGTGAAGCGCATCACCGACGAGTGGGACACCTACTTCGGGCAACTTCCGGCCGACGGGCACGAGGCGCGAGCGAGGGAGCGTCCACTTGCCGTGCCAGCGCCTAGCGCGCGGCGGTAGGACGGGACACGCCGATGGAGCGCGTCAGAGCGGCGCGAGGCTTCCTGCTGGACGTAGACGGCTGCCTGATGCTGGGCCAGGAGGCGGGCGGCAGCGGCGGGCAGCCGCTGCCCGGCGCGGTGGAACTGGTCTCCAGGCTCAAGGCCGAGGGGCGAAAGGTCCTGTGCTTCACCAACAGCACCGGCCAGGCTCCGGCCGAGAACGCGCAAGCCCTGCGCCGAGCGGGGTTCGACCTCACCGACCAGGAGTTCATGACCCCGGCGGTGGTGGCGGCCGAATACCTTCGTCGCCACCACCCGGAGGCCAGGGTGCTGGCCATCGGGGGACGAGGGATCACGGCCCCGCTGGAGGAGCGAGGCCTGACCCTGGTCCCGCTGGAGGCGGCGCGAGACGCCAGCGTCGTGCTGGTGGGGCGCGACACCGACTTCAGCTACCGCAAGCTGGAGGCAGGATGCCAGGCTGTGTGGAGCGGGGCGTCCCTGCTGGTCACGAGCAACGCCCGCTGGCTGCCGGTGCGCGGCGGGAAGGTGCCGGGCACCGGGGCCATCGTGGCCGGCATCGCCTACGCCACCGAGACGGAGCCGCTGGTGCTGGGCAAGCCCTCGCCGCTGGTCCTGCAGATCGTCGGGGAGGTCCTGGGCCTCGCCCCCACGGAGCTGGCCGTGGTCGGCGACGACCTGGAGCTCGAGGTCCGCATGGGCCGGGCGGGCGGAGCGTTCACCGTGCTGGTCCTGAGTGGCGCAACGCGGGAGGAGGACCTGCGAGACCTCCCGCGGGAGCTGCGGCCTGATCTGGTGGTGTCCGACGTGGGTGAGCTCAACCGGATGCTCGATGGAGGAGGTTGACATGGTCACGACCAGGAAGCGGTTCCCCTACCCGTGGGAGGTGGAGACGCCGAAGGGCGCCGAGGGCTGGGAGCGAATGTATCCCTACTACCTCCTCTCCAGCGAGGAGACCCGAGCGCACGAGCAGAGCCTCTTCTGGTTCCAGGACAAGATCCATCACGCCTATGCGCTCTATCCCTTCGATGTCATCACCTTTGAGGCCTGGCGCTTGGCGCTGGGGCAGTACAACACCAGGGTCTTCGGCGTGCCGCCAGCCCTGGGCATAGACCACCGGGTGCTCAACGGCTACCTGTACATCGCGCCCGTCCCCGTGGCCGACCCGGAGGAGGTGACTCGACGGGTCGGGTACTTCCAGAAGCGGGCCGGCTACTACTTCGAGCACTGGAACGAGCTGTTCGACCGCTGGCGCCCCAAGGCCGAGGCGGTGATCCGTGAGATGGAGAAGATCGCCTTCAGACCGCTGCCGGCCTGGGAGCCGGAGGAGGTCGTGTTCGAGGGCAGGGGACGCTCCAGCGGCTACGACCTCCTGGCCAGCTACTCCGAGCTGATCAACAGGTTCTTCCTGATGTGGCAGTACCACTTCGAGATGCTGAACCTCGGGTATGTGGCCTATCTCACCTTCTTCCAGTTCTGCAAGACCGCCTTCCCGGACATCCCCGACCAGACCATCGCCCGCATGGTGGCGGGCATCGACGTCCTGCTCTTCCGTCCGGACGAAGAGCTGAAGGGCCTGGCCCGCAAGGCGGTGGAGCTGCAGGTAGCCGAGGCCTTCACCCGCGCGGCCAGCGCCCAGGCGACGCTTCAGGAGCTGGAGCACACCGACAACGGCCGGCAGTGGCTGCGGGCCCTGGACCAGGTCAAGTACCCCTGGTTCTACTACTCCTCCGAGTACGGCTTCTACCACGACCAGCCGAGTTGGATCGATGACCTGTCCATCCCCTTCAGCGGCATCCGCGGCTACATCGAGCGGCTGCAGCGGGGCGAGGATATCAGCCGACCGACCCAGAAGCTCCTGGCGGAGCGGGAGCAACTCGCCCAGGAGTACCGGGCCCTGCTCAGGACCGACCAGGACAGGCAGCAGTTCGACCAGCTCGTCGGCCTGGCCCGCACCGTTTTCCCGTACATCGAGGACCACAACTTCTTCGTCGAGCACTGGTCCCACACCATCTTCTGGCAGAAGATGCGGGACCTGGGGCAGGTGCTGGTGGAGGCGGGCTTCCTCACCGACAGGGAGGACGTCTTCTATCTCAACCGCCACGAGGTGGCCCAGGTCGTGTACGACGTGGCTTCCTCCTGGGCCGTAGGGGTGCGGCCGGTCGGCGTCCAGCGCTGGCGGGACGAAGTCCAGCGACGCCGAGAGATCCTCCAGGTGCTGCGCGAGTGGACCCCTGTCCCCGGCCTGGGGGAGCCGCCGGAGACCGTGACCGAACCCTTCACCGTCATGCTCTGGGGGATCATCAGCAACACGGTGAAAGAGTGGCTGGAGGGGCCTGCCGAGCGGGCGAACGAACTGCGCGGCTTCCCCGCTTCGCCGGGGGTGGCCGAGGGGCCGGCCCGATTGATTCGAGCCGTGGAGGACATCGGCCAGGTCCAGCCGGGCGAGATCCTGGTCTGCCCCATGACCTCCCCCTCCTGGGCGCCCGTCTTCTCGCTGATCAGTGGCACTGTCTCCGACATCGGCGGCATGATGTGCCACGCCGCCATCGTCAGCCGAGAGTACGGCCTGCCCGCCGTGGTGGGGACCGGCTTCGCCACCACCGCCATCAAGACGGGACAGCGGGTGCGGGTGGATGGCAACCAGGGGGTAGTGACTATCCTGAGCGCAAGCTAGGCGGCGCCTCCGCCACGCTTACGGCGGGTGCGCGCTTCGTCGCGCGGGGGCTGAGCTCCCTCCGGTCGCGCAGGCTGGTCCACCCGACGGAGGGCGAGCCCCCGCGCGGGCGGCGCGCTGGCGCGGCGAGCCGCTGGCACCCCCGGGCCAAGGGGAGAAGCGAGAGGGCGAGGCATGCAGCTGCAGCTAGCGCTTGACCGCCTGGGCTGGAGTGGCCAGTCCGCGGGCACCCCGGACTACTCGCTTCACGAGCTCCGCCAGAGAAAGCTGCCGTGGGATCGTGTCGTCAAAGGGACCCACATCACCAACTGCTGGTACCAGTACTTCTGCAGCGTGAACCTCTACGTCAGGGACGGCGTGGTCCTGCGGGAGGAGCAGGCCGGCAACTACCCACCCAGAACCGATGGGACGCCTGACTTCAACCCGCGCGGCTGCCAGAAGGGGCTGTGCTATCCGGAGCGTCTGTACGACGCCAGCCGGCTGAAATACCCGCTGAAGCGAGTGGGCCAGCGGGGGGAGGGGCGCTGGCAGCGCATCTCCTGGGACCAGGCCCTGGACGAGATCGCCGAGGTGCTCCTGGAGACGCTGGTCACCGAGGGGCCGGAGGTGATCCACGAGGCGCGAGGGACGATGGGCTTCCTGGGCAGCAGCCAGTTGGCGGCCGTCAGCCTGCTGGACGTGCTCGGGGTGCCGCGGATGGACGTCAACACTGACCTGGGGGACGACCACCAGGGAGCCGCCCTGACTTTCGGCAAGGCGGTGTTCTCCGACTCGGCCGACAACTGGTTCCACGCCGACGTGATCCTGATCTGGGGCGGGAATCCCGCCTACACCCACATCCCCAACTACCACTTTATCGCCGAGGCCCGCTACCGCGGGGCGCAGGTCGTGGCCATCGGTCCCGACTACAGCGCCTCCGCCATCCATGCCGACCTGTGGGTGCCCGTCAACATCGGCACCGACGCTGCCCTGGCGCTGGGGATGGCTCAGGTCATCCTGGAGGAGGGGCTGTATCGGGCGGATTTCGTGCGGGAGCAGACGGACCTGCCCCTGCTGGTCCGCGAGGACAGCGGCCGCTTCCTGCGCGAGGCCGATCTCAAGCGCGGCGGTCGTGACGACGTGCTGTACCTGTGGGACGAGGCCAGGGGCCTCACCGAGGCACCCCGCAAGAGCCTGGAGCTGCACGGCCTCAAGCCGGCCCTAGAAGGCGCCTTCACGGTCGACACGCTGGCCGGCAAGGTGGCTGTCAAGCCGGTCTTCCAGCGCTTGAAGGAGCTCCTGGACCGGGACTACACCCCCCGGCAGGCGGGAGCGATCTGCGGCGTTCGCCCGGAGCTCATCCGCCGCCTGGCGCGCGGGGTCGCCCGCGCCAGGGGGGTGGTCAACATCAGCACCTCCAACTTCTCCAAGTTCTATCACGGCGACCTCATCGAGCGGGCCATCATCCTGGTCTTTGCCCTGTGCGGACACCTGGGCCGCAGGGGCGCCTCATACAATGCCTTCCCCATGCTCACCCTGGACACCGCCTTCGGGGCGACGGAGCGCCGGGGCGAGCACCTGCTCCTGGGCGCGGCTGCCGCGGACCCGCGCTACGCCCAGTGGCGGCTGGACGGCTACACCGACGAGATGGTCCTGTATGAGTACATCCGCGACGCGTTTGCCCGGGGCAAGCTGCGCTCCTCCGCCCTCACCTACCTGGTGCACGGCGGGCTGCTGGAGCTGTCCGAGCAGCACAACAGTTGGGACCCGTACCTGAAGCGGCCCGTTGGGGACTACCTGCGGGAGTCCCTGGCGAACGGCTGGCACGGCGTGTCTCCGCCATCCGATCGGACGCCCAAGGTGGTGATCGCCCAGGGCGGCAACATCCTGCGGCGGGTGCGGGCGAGCGAGCAGTTCCTGCGCTCGTTCCTGCCCAAGGTCCGGCTGCTGGTCACGCTGGACTGGCGGATGAGCACCACCGCCCTGTACTCGGACTACGTGCTGCCCATCGCCACGTGGTACGAGACCGACTCCCTGCCCTGGCGGGCCTCGCCCATCTCACCGTTCGTCGTCAGCAACCGCAAAGCGGTCGAGCCCCTGTACGAGGCGAGAAACGAGTGGGAGACCTACTTCCTCATCGCTCGGAAGCTGCAGGAGAAGGCGCTGGCCAGGGGGATCACCAGCTACCGAGACGCGCAGGGCCAGGAGCGGCGCCTGGACCGGCTGGAGAAGGAGCTGAGCCGCGACGGGCTCTACCTGGCCGAGGACGAAGAGGCCATCGCTCGCGACGTCTTCCTCAACGCGACCAACGTGGAACAGGCGGACTGGGACGAGTTCAGAGAGAAGGGCGTCCTGGACTACACCGGGGTGGGGAGGGACAGCCGCTCCATCGGCAACGCCTGTGACATCCAGCCAGGCGAGCCCATCGTCCCCCTGACCTGGCACACCGAGCGCAAGGAGCCCTATCCCACTCTGACGCGACGGATCCAGTTCTACATCGACCACCCCTGGTACCTGGAGCTGGGCGAGGCGCTGCCGGTGCACAAAGATCCCCCCAGGGCGGGAGGTGACTATCCCCTGTGCGTGACGGGTGGGCATGCCCGCTGGAGCATCCACACCTGCTGGACAGACCAGGCCGTGTTGCTCCGACTTCAGCGGGGCGAGCCCATCCTCTTCATGAGCAGGGAGGACGCACTGGCGCGCGGCATCGAAGACGGGGACCGGGTGGAGGTGTTCAACGACGTGGCCGCCTTCCAAGTCCAGGCGGCCGTCTCGCCGGCCGTGCGGCCGGGGCAGACCATCATCTACCACGCCTGGGAGAACTACCAGTTCCCGGCTTGGAAGCACTTCCAGAGCGTCATGCCTTCGCCCTTGAACCCGATCGAACTGGCCGGGGGGTACTTCCAGCTCCGGCCGCTGGTGCTGACCCTGACGCCGGGCCTCAGCGATCGAGATACCCGAGTGGAGGTGCGCCGCGGTCCGGGCTGAGCCAGGGGCGATGACGGGTGTGCAGGAGCCTCGCGAGCCTCCGGAATGTTGCCGGTGGGCGAGCCGGAGACCGGCGGTGGATACGTCTGGAGGCGCGCGGCGACACGGCACGCGTGGGGGAGCCAGGTCGGGCGAGCACTGAAGGGAGGGCGCCATGAAGCGGTACGTGGTCTGGTTCACCGACCCGGGCGCGACGGAACGGTCCCTGGTGGGCGGCAAGGTCGCCGGCCTGGCGGAGATGCTGCGCTACCAGGTGCGGGTGCCGCCGGGCTTCGCGGTGACCAGCCAGGCGTACGAGGGTTTCGTGGAGGAAAGCGGCCTCCAGTCGGAGATCAACCGCCTCCTGGAACGGCTCGACACCCGCACCCCCGAGCAGGTTGAGGCGGCCGGGGCACAGCTCCGCGGGCTGCTCATGGAGGAGGCGTTGCCATCCACGGTCGCCCGCCAGATCGACACGGCCTATCACGCGCTGGCGGAGCAGGTGGGGGTGCAGGACCCGCCGGTGGCGGTGCGCTCCAGCTCCACGGCCGAGGATACCGAGGCCGCCAGCTTCGCGGGCGAGTACGAGAGCTACCTGTGGGTCCGCGGCCTCGAGGCGGTGCGGCAGTGCGTCCGCGCCTGCTGGGCCAGCCTCTTCACCGCTCGCGCCATCGTCTATCGCGCTGAGCGGGGCATCCCCCACCGCGAGGCCCGCATGGCCGTGGCGGTGCAGAAGATGGTGCGGGCCAGGACAGGAGGCGTGATGTTCACGCTGAACCCACTCAGCGGCGACCCCTCCCGGATCGCCATCGAGGCGAGCTGGGGGCTTGGCTCGGCGGTGGTGGGCGGTGAGGTCACCCCCGACCAGTTCGCGGTGGACAAGGTGACCATGGCGGTGCTGGAGCGTCGCATCTCCCGCAAGACGCTGCAGCACCTGCCGCGGCCCGGCGGCGGCGTCCTCCCGGCGCCCGTGCCGGACGAGCTGCAAGCGACTCCCTGCCTCACCGACCAGGAGGTGCTGGAGCTGGCGCGGCTCGGCAAGCTGCTGGAGCGCTACTACGGCCACCCGCAGGACCTGGAGTGGGCGGTGGACGCCGACCTCCCCTTCCCGGACAATATCTTCCTGGTCCAGTGTCGGCCTGAGACAGTGTGGTCGCGGCGCGACGCCAGGCCCATCTTCGATCCCCAGAAGGGTGTCCTGGACTGGATGGTCGAGACGTTGCGGAAGGGCAGGTAGGCGGTCTCGTGGCCGAGGCGCCCTTCTGCCCCTACTGCCGTTCGGCCATGGGGCGCCGCCTGGACGGAGGCAGAGAGCGGTCGGCGTGTCCGGCGTGCGGCTACGTAGCCTACCGCAACCCCGTGCCGGTGGCCATGGTGCTGGCCCGCCGGGGGCAGGAGGTGCTGCTCACGCGCCGGGCTAACGAGCCCCTGCGCGGCTTCTGGGCGCCGCCGGCGGGCTACGTCGAGCTGGATGAGACGGTCGAACAGGCGGCGGTCCGCGAGGTGCAGGAGGAGACCGGGCTGGAGGTCGCCCTGGACGGCCTGCTAGGGGTGTACTCGCGGGCTGGAGTGGGGGTCCTGTTCGTGGTCTTCGGCGGTCGAGTGACCGGCGGCAGCCCGAGCCCGAGCGAGGAGGCGCTGGAGGTGGGCTTCTTCCCCCCGGCCGCGCTCCCCCCGCAGCCGCCGTCCCACGCCGGCACGCAGCTGGACCGCTGGTTCCTGGAGGTCGTCGAGGAGCTGCTGAGAGGGCGAGGGGCCGGGGCGTAGTCTCGCGGAGGCGAGCCAGGGCGCTCTTGGCCGCGGCGCAGCGCGGCCTCGGCAGCGCCATGCTCTGGCCAGGACCTCGGGGTGATCGAGGGCGAGTCCGTCCAACTCCTGGAGCTGCCGGCGGGCCTCCAGGGCCAGGACTGCCTCGAAGGCGCGCCGCACGGTGGCCGCGAGCCTCCGGTGCTGAGGACCTGACGCGCGCTCGAAGAGCTCTTTATCCGGCGAGGGCAGGCCACCCCACGGGACCGTGCCGCGCCTCAGTCCCAGGCCTGCTCCGCGAGGGCCTCTGGCACGACCTGGTCCAGCCAGCCAAGCTCCTCTTCAGTCTGCGGGTGCTCGTGATCGCCGCAGATGGAGCGTTCGACGTCCTCGCGCTCCTGAGCCTCCCGGAGCGCCTGCTCGATGAGTCGCCGGACCACGGCGCCGCGGCTCTCCCCAGCCCGCGCCAGCTTGTGGTCCAGGGCCTCCAGCAGCGGCGTGGGCAAGCTGATGGTGATTCGGCTCGACCTCGGCATCGCGCCCTCTCCTGCGCTCCCGGCCAATCCGCACCCTCCTTTTCATGCAGGAGTGTGGCAGAACGGGCGGACGCCTGCCAGCCTGTCCGTTCGGACGGCGGACGCGCCGGGCTCGGCTGCCGAGCCGCCACGCTGCAGGAGCGGGTTCGCCCAGGGGACCCGCGTCCCGCCCAGGGCCACTCGGCCGACGGCTGCGCGGCAGGTGGCCGGGACGGCCTCAGCGCCCGATGCGCTTCTGAAAGTGGAGCATGCGGCCCTGGACGAAGCCGAGGTGCTCGAAGAACCCCTCCATCTCGGTGTTGTCGCGGTCCACGATGGTGAAGATCGTGTCGATGCCGTGGTCCTCGGCCGAGTCGGTGAAGCGCTCCACCAGCCGCCTCGCCACCCCCTGGCCGCGGTAGGCGGGGTGGACGCCGATGATCTCGATCCAGGCCACGTTGCCGGGCAGGCCGAACTCCAGCTCGCCCGCGCGGCCGAGCAGGAAGCCGACGACCCGGTCGTCCATCTCGGCTACCAGCGAGGTCCAGTGCGGGCGGATGGCCTCAGACAGCTCGATCCGCTTCTCCCAGTAGTCCCGGCGGGCCACACCCGTGACCCGGTCCTCGATATCTACGATGGCGGAGAGGTCGTCCTTCTCCAGGTTCCTGACGTGGATGGTCTTCTGCATGATCCCGGTCCTCCTTGCGAGTTTGGGCGCGTGGGATTGCGCGGGAGCGCGGCGGCTCGTGTCCGTGGCAGACCTCTGGCGCACGGGTCTCACCAGATGCTGTACTGGTCCAGGGTGCCCTCGGCGAAGAGCTGCTCGATGGGGATGAGCCGGGCGGCGAGGCCCTGCTCGTGGGCGTAGCGGACCAGGGTCTCCAGCGCGCGGCGGTTGGGCTCCAGGCCATAAGGCCAGAAGTCCTGGCCCATGAGACGCTGCGTCCGCTCCACCTCGTCCAGCAGCCAGGGCAGGCTGTATTTCAGCGCGGCGGCCTCGGCCATGTCCTGGTAGCAGAGCTGGCGCGCCTGGTCGAAGGCTTTATACAGGCTCTGCGGGACCCAGGGGTGCCGCCGCGCGATCTCGGCGCGCACCACCAGCGTGTGCATGATAGGGAAGATGCCGGTCCGTCGGAAGTAGTCCTCCTCGGCCGCGCGGTAGTCCGGGAAGAGGCGCCCGACCGCGCCCGAGCCGGTGACGAACGCCTCGGGCTTGCGGGCGGTGATCAGCGCCACGATCTCGCCTGCCTCCAGCATGGCGCTGAGGCTCTGGCCGGGGCCGATGCGCCGCAGGCTGAGGCCGGGCGGTGGATCGAAGGGGAAGATGTCCTCGCGCGAGTAGAGCCAGGTGACGCGCTCCGGTGGCAGCCCGTACTCGTGCTGGAACAGGCCGCGCACCCAGACGGTGGCGGTCATCTGGTAGGCGGGCAGGCCGACCGGCTTGCCGGCTAGATCCTGGGGGCAGCGGATGCCGGCGCGGGTATTGATGTACACGCACCCATGGCGGAACATGCGCGAGAGGAAGACCGGGATGCCCACGTACTCCCAGTCGCCGCGGGAGCGAAAGTGGGTGAGGTAGGCCAGGCTGAACTCGGAGACGTCGAACTCCTGGTGGCGGACCTGGCGCCAGAAGATCTCCTCCACCGGCAGGCAGATGAGGTTGAGGTCCAGGCCCTCGGCCTGGACGCGGCCGTCCATGAGCGGGCGGGTGCGGTCGTAGTCCCAGCAGGCCAGGGTGAGCGACAGCTTGGTCACTTGTGCAGCTCCACACGGCTCCATGGAGTACGCGGATTCGCGCTTGGGCCGTAGCGCGGCGGGCGGACAGGGCCGTCCGCCCCTACGAATGCACGGCGCGCGACGCCGAACATCCTCAGTCCGCTGCACGCACGTCCACCACCACGCAGGCGTCGAGCGCGGCGGAGACGGTGTCCAGACGGTCCATGGCGTAGCGGATCAGGCTGTTGTAGTGGAGACCCCGGCCGCGGGCCTTCGGGTTGGCGGCGCCCCAGCGCCCCAGGATAGCCGGGCAGGCCACCACCTGGGGATGCAGCGCTTCCGTCAGGTGAAGCACCGCCTCGGCGCGGCGGCCCTCCGGGGTCTCCAGGACCACCCGCTGGCCCTCGCGCAGGCCGCGCCGACGCGCGGTATCCGGGTGCATGGCCACGGCGAAGCCGTCGCCCCGGCGCTCGCACAGGTCCAGCAGCAGGGCGTTGTCGATCGAGATGGAGAAGGTCAGCCAGGAGACTTTGTAGTTGACCAGGAACAGGTCGTGGGGAGGCTGGCGTTGGAGGTAGGGCGGGCACGGGCGCCACTCCACCAGGGGATAGTAGCCGCTGGTATCCCACTCGATGCCCAGCTCGTGGGTGACCTTCCTGACCGCCTCGCCCGCGCCGTAGAAGTGCTCCAGGTAGATGGGGATGCGCCCAGAGTGGAAGGGCCGGGGGTAGGTCTCCTTCACACCCCGCGCCGCCAGCTCGTAGTAGCCGTGCTGCCGGAAGTAGTCGAGGCCGTGCGCGTCGCCGCACCAGGCCCTGGCCCAGCGGTCGGCGATCTCCGCCCAGGTGTAGGCGCGGTTGCCCTCCAGGCGGTGCGCGTCGTCGAGCTGCAGGATGGCGTTGAAGGCGGCGTTCAGCTCGGCGGTCATGCCGAGGCGCCGGGCCACCTCCAGCAGAACCTCGATCCAGTGGCGCGCCTCGCCCTGCGGCGGCACCACCGGCTGCTGGAAGTTGAAGGCCCAGGGGCGGCCGGAGGTGGGGGCATGGCGGTACTGGAGGTACGGGTTGAGCACGAACGGCGCCAGCCGCTCCAGGCTGTTGGTGTCCGGCAGCACCAGGTCGGCCATCAGCGCGGTCTCGTTGAGCTGGTCGCAGAAGGACACCACGAAGGGGATCTTCTTGATCGCCTCGGCCATGACTCGCGGGTCGGCGGTAGTGGCCATCAGGTTGCTGCGGCACTGGATCAGGACCTCCGGCCGGTACGGCAGGCGGTAGTTGTCCGGCTCCAGCAGCGTCAGCCAGAGCATGGCACGGGAGTAGATGGAGACCGGGAACAGCTCCACCAGTTCCACCGTCTCTGGCGGCTTCACCTCGCGCGGGGGGAGCGAGCGGCGGTGGTGGCGGGTGTACGGGTTGCGGGCATCGATCAGTCCGTCCGGGCCCTCGCCGGGCGCCCAGGTGGGGCCGCTGGCGGTGGCGTTGAGGATGCCGCCCGGCACGTCCACCGCCCCGACCAGGGTGTTCAGCAGCGCCACGGCGTAGCCGTTCATCCAGGCGTTCTTGTGCTGGGAGACGGCGCGGTACCAGGAGGCGCAGGCCGGGCGCCAGGGGACCCGCACCCCAGCGATCTCGATGGTCGCCCCGATGCGGGCCGCCTCGCCAAACTCGCGGGCGAGGCGGCGAGTGGTGGCGGCCGGCACGCTGGTGATCTGCTCGGCGCGCTCGGGGGTCCACTCCCGGAGGTGCGCCTTGAAGACCTCGAAGGCAGTCGGCTCGGGGTAGCGGCCCTCCAGGGCCACCTGATCGGGGTCCGCCGCATCGTAGGGCACGGCGCGGCCGCCCGCCCAGACCAGCGGCTTGCTCGTATGCGGGTCGCGCCGGTAGCGGCCGTCCTCGCCCACCAGGTAGGGACCGTTGGAGTAGCGGCGCAGGAACTCGGCGTCGTACACGCCCGCCTCGTGGACGAGCACGTGCATCATCGCCAGGCACAGGGCTGCGTCGGTGCCGGGCAGGATGGGCACCCACTCATCGGCCTTGGCCGCCGGGGTCGAGCAGATGGGGTCCACGACCACCAGCTTCATGCCGCGCCGCCGCGCTTCGGCCATCTCCAGGGTGAGGCCCATGGCGTTCATCTGGGCGGCAAAGCCGTACTGGGTGCCGAACTGGATCAGGTAGTTGCAGGAGGTGATGTCCGGGTGGATGTCGTTGGAGCCGGTCAGGGTGTACGCCACCGGATGGACGCCGTTGCCGCAGAAGAAGCCGGCCGACACGGTGGTGAAGTTGGGCGTGCCGAAGGCGCTCAGGAAGGCCCAGAAGGGCTGGAAGGAGTGGCCGTCGAAGCTGGCGCCAATGAGCGCGCGGGGGTCTTTCTCGCGCACCTGCTTGAGCCGCGCGCACAGCTCGTCCAGCGCCTCCTCCCAGGAGATTTCCTTCCAGCGCGGGTCCACGCCGATCCCCTTGTCCGGGTTGGTGCGGCGCAGGGGCTTCGTCACGCGGTACGGGCTGTACAGGCTCATCAGGGCGGCGTTGCCCTTGGCGCACAGCACGCCGTAGTTGGGCGGGGCGCCCGGGATGCCCTCCACCTTGACTGCCACGCCGTCCACCACGTGCACCCGCACGGAGCAGCCGTTGTAGCACATGTCGCAAGCGGTGGGGATCCAGGCGTCCCGGGCGGGCTGCGCGGCGGGTTGTGTGAGCGCCATGATCACTCCCATGTTCTGAGTCGTCAGTCCTCAATCGTCAGGAGCCTGCTGGTGGCTGACGACGCGCGTTCACGCCTTCCTTACTCGGACCCTCACGCACGCGTCCACGGCGGCGGCCATGGTGTCGAAGCGCTCCAGGCTGTACTCAACCAGGCTGTTGAAGTGGACCCCCTGGCGGGCGCGGGGGTTCCAGGTGATCCAGCGGCCGAGGACGCTGGGCACGGACAGGCACTCCGGATGGAGGCCCTCGGTCAGGCGGGCCACCGCGCGGGCGCGACGCCCGGAGGGGGTCTCCAGCTCGATGGCGTCGCCGTCGCGGATGCCCTTGCGCCGCGCGGTAGCGGCGTGGATGCCCACGTTGAACACCCTGGCGTTGCGCTCGGCCAGGTCCATCAGCCAGGCGTTCTCGCTGGTGAAGGAGAAGGTCAGGAAGGGCAGCTTCTGGTTTACCAGGAACAGGTCGTACTCGGGCGGGCTGTCGGCGTAGGCTGGGCAGGGGCGCCACTCCACCAGTGGCACGTAGCCGGAGGTATCCCAGGCGATGCCGCGCTGGCGGGTGAGACGGGCCACCGCCTCGCCCGCGCCCAGGAAGTGCTCCAGGTAGATGGGGATGCGCCCGGAGTGGAAGGGGCGGGGATAGCTCTGCGGCACGTTCCGCGGCCCGTCCTTGTAGTAGCCGTGGGCCAGGAAGTAGTCCAGACCGTGCTCGTCGCCGCAGTAGGAGCGGGCCCAGCGGTCGCAGATCTCGGCCCAGGTGTACTTGCGGGCCGGGTCGAGGCGGTACGCCCCCTCCAGGCGGGCGATGGCGTTGAAGGCCGTGTACAGGTCCGGCAGGAGGTCCAGCCGCTCGGCCAGCTCCAGCAGCACCTCGATCCAGTAGCGGGCCTGGCCGAAGGGCTGCACCACCGGGCGCTGGAAGTTGAAGCTCCAGGCCTCGCCCGGCAGGGCAGCCTGGTTGTAGCGGTAGTAGGGGTTGTAGGCGATGGGCACCAGCCGCTCCAGGGCGTGCTGATCGGGCAGCACCAGGTCGGCGAACTGGGTGGTCTCGTCGTGCTGGTCAGCGAAGGAGCAGATGAAGGGAATGGTCTTGAGCGCCTCGGCCATCACCTGAGGATCGGCGCCGGTGGCCAGCAGGTTGGTGCGTGTATGGAGCAGCACCTCCGCCCGGTAGGGCAGGCCGAAGGTGTCGGCGTGCAGCAGCCCCAGCCAGAGCATGGCGCGGGCGTAGACCGAGACGGGGAACAGCTCGATCAGCTCCAGCGTCTCCGGCGGGGTGACCTTGCGTGGCGGGATGGGGGTGCGCATGTGGCGGACCGTATACGGGTTGGCGGACACCAGCAGCCCGTCCGGCCCCTCCAGCGGCTGCCAGTCCGGGCCGGAGGCGGTGGCGTTCAGCAGCCCGCCGGGCACGTCCACCGCGCCCAGCAGCACGTTCAGCAGGCCGATGGCCATGCCGTTGTGCATGGCCCAGCGGTGGGCGGAGATGCCGCGGTACCAGATGGCGGCGAAGGGGCGCAGCGGTAGCGCGTGCCCGTCCAGGCGAATGCTGGCGCCCAGGCGCGCCGCGGCAGCCATCTCGCCGGCCAGGCGGCGAATGGTGGCGGCCGGCACGGTCGTGATCTCCGCCGCGCGCTCCGGTGGATAGGCCTTCAGGTGCTCCAGCAAGAGCTGCAGGGCGGGGCGGACCTCCACACCGTCCACCAGGAAGGTGCCCTCCATCGCCGCGTGCCGCCAGTCCACCTGGTCGTAGGCGGCGGGGCGGGCGGCGCTGGCGTCCCACACCTGGGGCTTGCCGCTCTCGGGCTCGCGCCGGTAGTAGCCGTCCGGCCCGATCAGATAGGCAGCGTTGGTGTAGCGGGCCAGGTAGTCGCGGTCGTAGGTCCCCCGCTCGTGCGCCAGCACGTACAGGAGCGAGAGCGCGAGGGCGGCGTCGGTGCCGGGGCGGATGGGCACCCACTCGTCGGCCTTGGAGGCGGCGTAGGTGCAGACCGGGTCCACCACCACCAGCCGCATCCCGCGGCGGCAGGCGGCAGCCATCTCGCGGGTGAGGCCCATGGCGTTGGCCTGGGCGACGAAACCGTAGGAGGTGCCGAACATGAGCAGGTAGTCGCACCGCTCCAGGTCCGGGTGGACGTCGTTGGAGCCGGTCAGGGTATACGCGACGGGGTGCATGCCGTTGCCGCAGAAGAAGCCGGCCGAGGCGGTGGTCAGGTTGGGGCTGCCGAAAGCGGTCAGGAAGGCGCGCAGCATGAAGTGGGAGTAGCCGTCGAAGGTGGCGCCGACGACGCTGCGGGGGTCCTTCGCGCGGGCGGCCCGCAGCTTCTCGGTGAGCAGGTCCAGCGCCTCGTCCCAGGAGACCTCCTTCCAGCGGGGATCGACGCCAATGCCCTTCTCGGGATTGGTGCGGACCAGGGGGGTGGCGATGCGATGCGGGTTATACAGACTCATCAGGGCGGCGTTGCCCTTGGCGCAGACTCTGCCGTAGTTGGGGGGCGCGTCCGGGAGGCCCTCGATCTTCACGGCCATCCCATTGACGCGGCGCACGCGGATGGAGCAGCCGTTGTAGCACATGTCGCAGGCGGTGGGAATCCAGACGTCTTCGGTTGGGAGCGCAGCGGTCGGTTGCGCCGCCATGGCGGGAGTCCTTTCGCTCTCAGCTTCGGCCTGGTCCGGCGGGACCCGGCCAACGGGGCCCGCGCGGGCCCCGCGGGCCTACAGGAACGGCGCGTACGTGCCGGCCTTGATCACGGAGAACTTGGAGAACCAGTTGCCCACCACCGCGACCAGGCCGGCGGCCGCCAGGATGGTCGAGGCGGACCCGGCGGTAGAGGCGAGCCCGCCCCACAGCCCCAGCGCGGCCGGCGCCAGCAGCCCCAGCACCAGCGTGCCATAGACGAAGGCCGGCTGGAGCTCGCCGCCCAGCAGGCGCTGCACCGAGATACGGGCGGCGGTGTGGCTGTATGAGCCGTTCAGCAGGTGGGCCACCTGCAGCAGCAGGCAGACCACGAGCAGGCCGCTCTCCACGGCCAGCCAGCCGCGCAGGGTGGCCTGGCCGACCGGCGCCCACAGGGTGGAGACCAGCGCCAGCCCGACCGCGCTGCTGAAGGCGTAGGCCAGGAACTGGAGCGGGATGAGGGTGGTGTTCCAGAAGGGGATGGAGGGCGAGAAGGCCAGCACCAGGCCCGGGTAGACGATCACCACCAGGGCAGCCGCGCCCGCGATGACCTGGAACGCGATGCTCAGCGGGGAGCTGGCCCATCCGGCGCCGAACAGCGGCCCGCCGCCGAGGTTGAGCTCGCCCAGGGTCCACAGTCCGTCCAGGCCCATGAAGATGAAGTCGCAGATGGCGCCGATGCTGATCCAGGAGGTGCGCGGGTTGGCCAGGGCGCGCAGCACGCGGAAGGGCCTGCCCAGGTCGGCGATCAGGATCAGGCCGCCCACGCCGATGAACAGCAGGCTGAGCAGGTCGGCCAGGGGCATGCCCAGCACACGTCCTAGCTCGACCCCGAACAGTGCCCGGTCGAGGAACAGCGCGCCGCCCACGCCCATGAAGGTGAACCACAGCGCATGCGGGATACCCCACACGTTCTGCGGCTTGGGCTCCATGATCCAGCGGCCGGTGAACGGGTTGACCACGGCTGACATTGCTCTCTCCCTTCTCAGGGCCAGGGGCCAGGGAAGAGACGGCCCGTACTCCCTGGCCTCTGGCCACCGACCCCTACCGCAGGTAGTACACTGAGGGATCCGTCCCCGCCTCGGGGCGCGGCTGCACCCCGTTACGCTGGCGGATGAGCCTGGAGACCTCGCTGTTGGGGTCGTCCAGGTCGCCGAAGACGCGGCACCGGGTGGGGCAGGTCTGGACGCAGGCGGGCTCGTAGATGCCCTGGTCGATGCGGTGCACGCAGAAGGTGCACTTCATCACCGTGCCGACCACCCGCCCATCCTTGTAGAGCGCGCGCTCGAAGGGCGTCAGCTCGCCCCCGAACTCGCTCTTGATCTCCTCCACGTAGTGCAGCGCCCCGTAGGGGCAGGCCGCCACGCAGGCGCGGCTGCCGCAGCACACGTCGTGGTTGACGGTCACGATGCCATCGGCACGCTTGGTGATGGCCCTGGTTGGGCAGGCCTTGACACACGGGGCGTCCTTGCAGTGCATGCACAGCGCGGGCAGGAACACGCGCTTGACGGTGGGGTAGGTGCCGACCTCCTTCTCGTACACAGGGGCCAGCCATACCCCGGGCGGCGTGCCGTTCTCCACCTTGCACGCTACCGAGCAGGCGTAGCAGCCAACGCAGGTCGTCAGGTCCAGGACCATTCCCCAGCGAGTCATCGCTCCTCCCTCATCGCCTCGGGCGGGAGCTGGTCTCCCGCCTGCCGTTTGCCCTCGTCCTCAGGGGCGGGGCACCAGTCCCCGCGCCGCGCCCGCTCATCCCTTGCTCCGCCACGGCGCCTCGCCGCGCAGCGCCTCCAGGTAGGCGTGGTGGTCCAGGCGCGCCTTGACCTCGGGCGGGACCTGGCACTTGGGCGGGAAGGGCTCCGGCGGGGCTGGCTTGGTGCAGTCGAAGATCATCTTCGTCTCCATCGGCCCCTTCTGTTCGCGGTGGAAGCCGTAGGTGACCGGGTTCAGATGGCCGCCCAGGAAGTTGGGCAAGATGCACAGGTCCCGATCGGCCTGGAAGCGGGTGGCGAAGGCCCAGAGCACCTCCCGCTCGTTGAAGACGTCCACGTCGTCGTCCACCACCCAGATGTGCTTGAGGATGGGCTCCACGGCGAAGGCGGCGCAGGCGGCGATCTTGGGCTCGCCCTCCACCTTCTTCTTCATCGAGATGTACAGGTGAGAGCGGGCCATCCCGGACAGCGGCAGGTTCACCGCGGTCACGGTGGGCACGGCCTCGCGGACGCGGCGGTAGAGGCTGCCCATGCGCGGCAGGCCGCCCAGCATGCTGTGCTCGTCGTGGGCGTTGAAGACGTCCACGTAGATGGCATCGCGGCGCATGGTGATGGCCGTGACCTGCACCCAGGGGAAGGGGCCGAGGCCGGTGTAGTAGCGGGGGTACTCGCCGAAGGGGCCCTCGTTGCGCACCGCCTCCGGGCGGGTGTCCACGAGGCCCTCGATCACGATCTCGGCGCGGGCCGGCACCGGCAGGTCCACCGTCTCGGCCGGGACCACCTCCAGCGGCTCGCCCAGCAGGCCGCCCATCACCTCCAGCTCGCCCCCGATACCGCCCAGCTTGGAGACCGCCCCCATCAGCATCGCCGGGTGGTGGCCGATCGCCAGCGCCACCTGCAGCGGCTTGCCCTCGTCCCGCAGCTTGCGCAGGATGTACGAGGTATGGTGGGCAGGATTGGTCATGAAGCCGAGCTGGTCCTTGCCCTGGAGCTGGTGGCGGAAGATGCCGGCGTTAATCCGGCCGCTGTCGGGGTCGCGGGTGATGGTGGCG
>JAVKIA010000033.1 GCA_031459715.1 Armatimonadota bacterium
TCGTCGGCGGTCAAGGTCAGGGGCGGCAGGGGACGACCTCGACGCATCGTGACGGTCACCTCGCTTTGCCCCACCATACCGCACCACAAGAAAATTGTCAACGAATTTCTGGTTCAGGACACTAGCTAGGGCCGGCAGCGCCGGCAGGCCGCGGCGCTTTGCATGGCGCCCCGGAGGCGCTATGCGCTATGATGAACGCTGCATGTCTGAGGCTCCTGCGGCTGTCCGAACCCTGGCCCCGCGACTGGAGCGGGTGCGCGCTCGCCTCGGCGAGGAGGGGCTGGACGCGCTGGTCCTGCTCAAGGCGGAGAACCGCCGCTACGTAACCGGGTTCACCGGCTCGGCGGGGATCGCGGTGATCCTGCCACAACGGTGCCACCTGCTGGTGGACTTCCGTTACGTGGAGCAGGCGCAGGAGGAGGCGCCGGAGTGCTCCGCGGTGCGTGTCACCAACCTGATCGACGGACTGGCCGGGTTCCTCCGGGAGGCGGGGGTGCGGCGTGTGGGGTTCGAAGCGGAGACAGTGACGGTGGCCCAGCACCACCGCCTGCAGGAGCTGGCCGCGGACGTGGAGTTCGTCCCTCTGCAGGCCCTGGACCGGATGCGCTGGCGCAAGGATCCCCAGGAGATCGCCTGCATCCGCCGCGGGGCGCAGATCGCCGCGGCCGCCTTTCGGGAGGTCCTGCCCCTGGTCCGCCCCGGGGTGGCAGAGCGGGACCTGGCCGCGGAGCTGGAGTACCGGATGCGCCGCCTGGGGGCCGACGGGGCCGCTTTTGAGACCATCGTGGCCTCCGGTCCCCGTTCAGCGCTGCCCCACGGCAGAGCCTCCAGCCGGGCGATCGCCCCGGGGGACTTGGTCACGGTGGACTGGGGGGCTGTAGTAGATGGATATCATTCGGACAGCACGCGCACCCTCGTTATCGGCCGCGCCTCGGAGCAGCAGCGCCGTCTCCACCGCCTGGTGCGGGAGGCGCAGGAAGCCGCCCTGACTGGGCTGCGGCCGGGGATGAGCGGCAGGGAGGCTGATGCGCTGGCCCGCCAGCGCATCACGGCGGCCGGATACGGGGATTACTTCGGCCACGGACTGGGCCACGGGGTGGGCCTGGCGGTGCACGAGGGGCCGACGCTCTCGCCGCGCGAGGAGGCTGTCCTGGAGCCCGAGGTGGTGGTGACGGTTGAGCCGGGAATCTACCTGCCCGGCTGGGGCGGGGTGCGCATGGAGGACCTGGTGGTGCTCCGGGCGGGCGGGGCGGAGGTCCTTCCCGGAGCGCCGCGGGAATTGCTGGAGATCTAGGAGGACGCCATGATCAGTGCTGGCGATTTCCGCCCGGGGATGGTCGTGGAGCTGGAAGGGGAGCTGCACGCGGTCCTGGAGTTTCACCACATCAAGAAGGGCCGGGGCACCGCGGTGGTGCGGGCCAAATTCCGCAATCTCAAGAGTGGAGCCATAACCGAGCGCACCTTCATGCCGGAGGAGCGCTACCCCCGCGCCTACCTGGAGCAGCGGCGCATGCAGTACCTCTACCGCGACGACGGCGGCTACATCTTCATGGACCTGGAGACCTACGAGCAGATCCACCTGCCGGGGGAGCTGCTGGGGGACGGAGTGCGCTGGCTGAAGGAGAACGTGGAGGCCACGGTGGTCTTCTACGAGGGACGGGCCATCGCCGTGGAGCTGCCCACCACAGTGGAGCTGCAGGTCGTGGAGACCGCCCCGGGCGTCCGCGGCGACACCGTGGCCGGCAGCTCTAAGCCGGCGGTGCTGGAGACCGGGGCCACGGTCAACGTCCCCTTCTTTGTGGGTGTGGGCGACCGGATCAGGGTGGACACGCGGACCGGGGAGTACGTGGAGCGCGTCAAGTAGCGCGGCGCTCCCCTGGCCCCGTTCGCGCTGGCCCGGATGCTATAATCACGGCGTGCGGGGCTACCGGCGACGCCGTGTTCTGTCTCTCCTGGGCGCCGGGCCCTCCTCCCGGCGGCTCCCTCTATGACCCACCGCCGCCGGGCCAGGCAGCTCGCGCTGCAGATCCTTTTTCAGGCCGACCTGGGCAAGTTCCCCATCGAGGACGTCCTGGAGGCATACCGTGCGGAGCGGCCGCGGGAGGACTGGCCGTTCATCACCACTCTGTGCGCCGGCGTGGTGGACCGGCGATCCGCGCTGGACGCGCAGATCAGCCGCTACCTCTCCGGCTGGACTCTGGACCGACTGGCCGCGGTGGACCGGACCGTGCTGCGGATGGCTCTCTATGAGCTGCAGCACCTGGATACCCCGCCCACCGTGGTAATCAACGAGGCGGTGGAGCTGGCCAAGACTTTCGGGGGCGAGGAGTCCGGCCGGTTCGTCAACGGTGTCCTGGGGGCCATCCACCGCGCAGCCACTGGCGCCGACCGCCCCGGGCCCGGTACGGCCGGGTCGCGCGCCCGACCATGACGGCTCCCCAGACGCCCCTTCCGCATGAACGGGTGCGCTGCCGGCTGCTGGTTGCCGGGCGGGTGCAGGGGGTGGGCTTCCGCTTCTACGCCGTGCGGCAGGCCCGGATGCTGGGGGTCTCCGGGTTCGTACGCAACCTGCCGGACGGGCGGGTGGAAGCGGAGGCGGAAGGGCTGCGAGTGGCCGTGGAGGCCTTCATTGATCGCATGCGTCTGGGGCCTGCGGGCGCGGTGGTGCGAGAGGTGCGCGTGGAGTGGGCCGCCCCCCGTGGGGAGGAGGGCTTCCGCATTGGGTAGGGCGTCGCCGGGCACAGACCTGGAGACCTACCTGGGCATGCGCGCGCGGCAGGTGGAGGTGGCGTTGCAGGCTCTGCTGCCGCCGGAGGACGCCTTCCCCGCGGTGGTCCACCGGGCCATGCGTTACAGCGTCTTCGCCGGCGGTAAGCGACTGCGGCCGGTGCTGGTCATCGCCGCGGCCGAGGCGGTAGGGGGTGCAGTGGATGCGGTGATGCCCACGGCCTGCGCCGTGGAGCTGATTCACACCTACTCCCTGATCCACGACGACCTGCCCTCCATGGATAACTCTCCCACCCGGCGGGGCCGGCCGACCTGCCATGTAGTGTTCGGCGAGGCCGTGGCGGTGCTGGCGGGAGATGCGCTGCATGCCCTGGCCTTCGAGCTACTGGCCCGCACCCCCCCTGCAGTCCCCGCGGCGACCGTGGTGCAGGTGATCCTGGAGGTCGCCCGCTCCATTGGGACCGAAGGGATGGTCGGCGGACAGGTGCTGGACCTGCTGGGGGAACGCCGGGAGGGCCTGCCGCCCATTCCGGCTTGGCCGCAGGACCCCGGGGCGGCGGTGCGGGACATCCACGTGCGCAAGACGGCGGCGCTGATCCGGACCTGTGTGCGGGCCGGCGCGCTGCTCTCCGGCGCCACGGCGGTGGAGCTGGAGGCGCTCTCCGCCTACGGCCAGCGCGTTGGCCTGGCCTTCCAGATCATCGACGACGTCCTGGATGAGGTGGGCGAGGCGGCACGCCTGGGCAAGGAGGTGCAGCGCGATGCGCTTGCCTCCAAGCTGACCTTTCCTGCGGTGCACGGGGTGGAGGGGTCGCGGGCTATCGCCGCGGCCCTGACGGAGGAGGCGGTGCGGGCGCTCGCCCCGCTGGGCCAGCGCGCCCGTGTCCTGGCGGAGCTGGCCCCGTGGCTGCTGCAACGCGAGGCGTAGGCAGTGAGGGCTGCCGGGGCAAAGACCGGGATGGCTCGGGAGGAGCGGTCCCCCCGTGCATGGACGCGGCTTGATCTGCTGCTGGTGGCCCGCGGTCTGGCCGAGAGCCGGGAGCGGGCCCAGGCCGCGGTGCTGGCGGGAGAGGTCCTGGTGGAGGGGCGTCCGGCGGCGAAGCCGGGGATGCGGGTGGCACCTGATGCCGCCGTGGCCCTGGTGCCGCGCCGTCCCCGGTACGTCAGCCGCGGCGGGGACAAGCTGGCACACGCCCTGCGCGCCTTCGCCCTCCCCGTGACCGGGACGGTAGCCCTGGATGTCGGTGCTTCCACCGGGGGATTCACCGACTGTCTGCTGCAGCACGGCGCGGTCAGGGTCTACGCCGTCGACGTGGGAAGAGGGCAGTTGGACTGGCGCCTGCGGCGGGATCCCCGGGTGGTGGTCCTGGAGCGGACGCACGCGGCGCACCTGGATGCTCAGGTGGTGCCTGAGGCGGTGGACCTGGCCACGGTGGATGTCTCCTTCATCTCCCTGACCCGAGTGCTCCCTGCCGTCGCCCGGCGCGTCCGCCCTGGAGGGTCGATCATCGCCCTGGTGAAGCCGCAGTTTGAGGCCGGGCGGGGGCAGGTGCGCAAGGGAGTCGTCCGTGATCCCCGGATCCACCTGGAGGTGTTGCGGCGCCTGGTCCGCTGGATCCGGGAGCAGGGGTGGTGGGTGGCCGGAGTGACCCCCTCGCCCCTTGCCGGGCCCAAAGGAAACCTGGAGTTCTTCCTCTGGGTGGTGAAAGACGGGGGTCGGCCGGCCGAAGAGGTGGATGCCGGCATCGAGGAGGCGGTGCAGGCGGCGCACGCTCAGCCGCGGAAGGCCGGGAGGTCATGAGCACGTTTGGTCTCCTGTTGAATCCGGCGAAATTGGTGGAGCACGCCGCCGGTCCGGCGCTGGTGGCCCGTGCGGTCACTGCCCTCGCTGCCCGAGGAGAGGTGCTGGTGAACCAGGAGGCGGCGTCGCTGGTAGCGGAGGCAGCGCGTCCGGCGACCGAGGCCGACCTGGAGGAGCAGGCGGACGTGCTGGTCGTCCTGGGCGGGGACGGCACCATCCTCCACGGAGCGCGCCTGGCGGCGGGGCGGATTCCAGTGCTGGGGGTGCGGGTCGGGGGGTTCGGCTTCCTGGCGGAGGTCAACCTGGAAGAGTTCCCCACCGCGGCCGAGCGGCTCGCCGCGGGGGCCTTTGACATAGAGGAGCGGATGATGCTGCAGGCGGACGTGGAGCGGGAGGGAGTGCGCCGGCAGCGGTTCCTGGCGCTCAACGACGCCGTTGTGGCCAAGAGCGGCGTCGCCCGGGTGCTGCGGCTGACCGCCTGGGTGAACGACGAGCTGCTGGCCAGCTACCCGGCGGACGGGCTGATCATCGCCTCGCCCACCGGGTCCACCGCCTATTCCCTCTCCGCCGGTGGCCCCATCGTCCATCCCCGCGTGGAGGTGATCATCATCACGCCCATCAGCCCCCACACCTTCAACGCCCGCTCGGTGATCGTCAGCCGCAACGACCGCGTGGCCGTAGAGGTGGCCCCTGCCACCGTGGGTGCGCGGCTGACGGTGGACGGACAGATGGACTACCCCATCGAGGCCGGGGACCGCGTGGTGGTGCGTCGGGCGGAGCAGACCACGAAGCTGGTGCGGCTGGCGCGCACCTCCTTCTACAGCATCCTGCAGGCCAAGCTGGCCTGGGGAGGACGGTAGATGCATACGCCAGGGGGGGGTTCCTGCAGTAGCTCCCTGGCACCGCTGGCGCCGTCCCGCAGCGCCTCCGAGGCGCCGGCCAGCCTTGCCCGGGTGCACTTCGCGGTGTATAAACAGGTGGTTCCTGCCGCGGCCAAAGACGGCGGGAGCCGGAGTGCGGTCGGGCGCGCGGCGATCCAGTCCCGGGCTGTGGACGCAGCGGCCAGTGCCAGGAGGGGAGTGAGGGTGGAGCGGATGGTGAGGACGGCAGGGCAGAGGGGCCGGCGGTGACCAAGTACATCTTCGTGACCGGTGGTGTGGCCTCCGCCCTGGGTAAAGGCATAACCTCCGCCTCCATCGGTCGCCTCCTCAAGGCCCGCGGCCTGCGTGTCACCCTCCTCAAGTTCGACCCCTACGTCAATGTGGACGCGGGGACCATGAACCCCTACCAGCACGGGGAGGTCTTCGTCACCGATGACGGCGGCGAGACCGACATGGACCTGGGCCACTACGAGCGTTTCATCGACGAGAACCTCTCCAAGGCCAACAACACCACCACCGGCAAGATTTACCTGGCGGTGATAACCCGGGAGCGGCGCGGCGACTACCTGGGCGGCACGGTGCAGGTCATCCCGCACGTGACCAACGAGATCAAGGACGAGATCCGCCGCGTGGGGGCCGCCGCCGCAGCGGACGTGGTCATCGTGGAGGTGGGGGGTACCGTCGGCGACATCGAGGGGCTGCCTTTCCTGGAGGCCATCCGGCAGTTCAAACACACGGCGGGGGAAGAGAACGTCTGCTACGTGCACGTCTCCCTCATTCCCTTCCTGCCGGCCGCCGGCGAGTTGAAGACCAAGCCCACCCAGCACAGTGTCAAGGAACTGCGCAGCATCGGCATCCAGCCCGACGTCCTGGTCTGTCGCACCTCCCGCCCTCTGTCTGCCAGCATCAAGGAGAAGCTTTCCCTGTTCACCGACGTGCCGGTGGAACGAGTGATTCAGGCCATGGACGCGCGCAGCATCTACGAGGTGCCCCTCATCCTGGAGGAGGAAGGCCTGGGGCGGGCCATCGTAGACCGCCTGCGACTGCCCGATACCCCCCCGGACCTGGCGGAGTGGCGGGAGATCGTGGAGCGCATTCGCCGGCCGCTAGCGACGGTGCGTATCGCTCTGGTGGGCAAGTACATGGGGGTGGAGGATTCCTATGTGAGCATCGTGGAGGCGCTGCACCACGGCGGCATCGCTCACCGCGCCCGGGTGGAGATCGCCAAGGTGGATTCCGAGGAGCTGGAGCGGCTGACCCAGGAGGAGGTGGACGCCCACCTCTCGGCCTTCGACGGAGTCGCCGTCTGCCCCGGCTTCGGGGCGCGGGGGGTGGAGGGGAAGGTAAAGGCCATCCGCTTCGCGCGCGAGAACCGCGTCCCCTTCCTGGGGATCTGCTACGGGATGCAGTGGGCAGTGGTGGAGTTCGCCCGCCATGTGTGCGGCCTCCAGGGAGCCAACACCACCGAGGTGGATCCGGCCACCCCCCACCCGGTGATCGACCTGCTCCCGGAGCAGAAAGGTGTGACCGAGAAGGGAGGGACGATGCGCCTGGGAGCCTATCCCTGCCGGCTGGCACCGTCCAGCCGGGCGGCCGAGGCCTACGGGGTGATGGAGGTGCAGGAGCGGCACCGCCATCGCTACGAGCTGAACAACAGCTACCGCACGGTCCTCGAGGCCGGCGGCATGCGCATCACCGGCATCTATCCCGCCAAGCAGCTGGCCGAGATCATCGAGCTGCCGGATCACCCGTGGTTTGTGGGGACGCAGTTCCACGCGGAGTACCGCTCCCGGCCCACCCGGCCGCACCCGTTGTACCGGGCGTTTGTGGGCGCGGCGCTGCGCCGGGCGACGGTGGAAGCGAAGGGGTAGGCCGCAGGGGCGCAGCACCACGCACAGGCGGGCCCGCGGGCGAGGCGGGCCGGAGGAGGTGGGCATGGGCTCGGTTACCTACGTGAACGGACGCTTTGTCCCCAGGGAGGAGGCGGCGGTCTCCGTCTTCGACCATGGATTCCTCTACGGCGACGGAGTTTTTGAAGGGATCCGTGCTTACAACGGGCGCGTGTTCCGCCTGGAGGCTCACCTGGACCGCCTCTACCAGTCGGCCAAGAGCATCCTCCTGGAGATCCCCCTGTCCCGGGAGGAGATGCGGGAAGCCATCCTGGAGACGCTGCGGCGCAACGGGCTGCGTGATGCCTACATCCGGCCGGTGGTCTCCCGGGGTGTGGGCGACCTGGGGCTGGACCCACGCAAGTGCGGCCGCCCCACGGTGGTAATCATCGCCGACGCCATCCAACTCTATCCCCCGGAGGCGTACCAGCGCGGGCTGCGCACGGTCACCGCGTCGGTGCGCAAGGTGCGGCCGGATACGCTCAACCCGCGGGTGAAGTCGCTGAACTACCTGAACAACATCCTGGCGCGTATTGAGGCCAACCGGGCCGGGGTGGATGAGGCCATCATGCTTTCCCCAGACGGCTACGTTGCCGAGTGCAGCGCGGATAACATCTTCATCGTCCGCGACGGAGCGCTTTGGACCCCTCCGCCCCACCTGGGCATCCTCCTGGGGGTGACGCGAGAGGCAGTCCTGGGGCTGGCCCGCTCCCAGGGCATTCCGGCTGAGGAGCGGGTCTTCACCCTGCACGACGTCTATACCGCGGACGAATGCTTCCTCACCGGGACGGGAGCCGAGGTGGGACCGGTGGTCGAGGTGGACGGCCGGGCCATCGGCACTGGGCGCCCGGGCCCGATCACAGCGCGGCTGCTGGGGGCCTTTCACGAGATGGTGCGGCGCGAGGGGACACCCATCTACCCCGAAGAGGCCCGCGTGGCTCCGGGATAGACCCCGTGTCGCCGGAGGTCTGCCTGGCCAGTCGCCGTCTCTTCTCCGGGCGAGTGGTGGGTTTGCGCGTCGACCGCGTGCGCCTTCCCGGCGGCGGGGAGACGGAGCGGGAGGTGGTGGAGCACCGGGGGGCTGCGGCTGTGGTCCCGCTGACGGAGAGGGGCGAGGTGCTTCTGGTGCGCCAGTACCGCTACGCCGTGGGCGAGTTCCTGCTGGAGATCCCCGCGGGCACCCTGGAGCCCGGTGAGGCGCCGCTGGCCTGCGCGGTGCGCGAGCTGGCCGAGGAGGTGGGCGTGCAGGCGAGGCGCTGGGACCCGCTGGCGGTGCTATACCCTTCGCCGGGAGTGCTGACGGAGGCGATGCATCTTTTCCTGGCCACCGGGCTGGTTGCGGCGCCGGGGCGCGCCGCCGCAGACGAGGACCTGGCCGTGGAGCGGTTGCCCCTGGGGGAGGCCGTGGCACGGGTGGAGCGGGGCGAGATCCGCGACGCCAAGTCCGTCGCCGGGTTGCTGCTGGCCGCGCGGCACCGGGGAGCCTGAGGTGGCCCGCCGGGTCATCGTGCTGGTGCTGGACAGCGCCGGCGTGGGTGAGCTGCCGGATGCCGCCCGCTACGGCGACGAGGGCAGCAGCACCGTGCCCCACGTGGCGGAGGCAGCGGGCGGACTGCGCCTCCCCAGCCTGGAAGCCCTGGGCCTGGGGCGCGTGGTGCCCATCGCCGGCGTCGCCCCGCTACCGCATCCCCAGGGCGCGTTCGGCCGCATGGCGGAGCAGTCCCCCGGCAAGGACTCCACCACCGGGCACTGGGAGCTGATGGGGCTGATCCTGGCCCGCCCGTTCCCCACCTACCCGGACGGCTTCCCGCCCCAGATCATCCGCGCCTTCGAGCAGGCCATCGGCCGCCCGGTCCTGGGGAACCGCGCCGCCTCCGGCACGGCCATCATCGCGGAGCTGGGCGAAGAGCACCTCCGCACCGGTCACCCCATCGTCTACACCTCCGCCGACAGCGTCTTTCAGATCGCGGCGCACGAGGAGGTGGTCCCCCTGGGCCAGCTTTACGACTGGTGCCAGACGGCCCGGCGTCTGCTGGTGGGCGACCACGCCCTCAGCCGGGTCATCGCCCGACCCTTCATCGGCCGGCCCGGCGCCTTCCAGCGGACCGACCGCCGGCGGGACTTCTCCCTGCCCCCGGTGGGCCGCACCGTGCTGGATGCCCTCGCCGAGCAGGGAGTTCCCGTCTATGCCATCGGTAAGGTGGAGGACCTCTTTGCCGGGCGGGGTATCACCGAGGCGGTGCACACGCATGACGACCTGGACGGGCTGACCAGAACCGCCGAGGTTGCGCGGCGGGTGGACCGCGGGTTGA
The DNA here is from genome assembly GCA_031459715.1 of Armatimonadota bacterium. Taxonomy (NCBI): domain Bacteria; kingdom Bacillati; phylum Candidatus Sysuimicrobiota; class Candidatus Sysuimicrobiia; order Candidatus Sysuimicrobiales; family Candidatus Humicultoraceae; genus Candidatus Humicultor; species Candidatus Humicultor tengchongensis. The sequence continues at coordinate 9,611 of JAVKIA010000033.1, forward strand.
TCTTCGCCAACGTGGTGGACCTGGACACAGTCTACGGCCACCGCAACGACGTCGAGGGCTACGCCCGTCACCTGGAGCGCATTGACGCGGCACTTGGGCCGGTCCTGGACGCCGCGGATGCAGAGACCCTGCTCGTGATCACCGCCGACCACGGGAACGACCCCACGACCCCGTCCACCGACCACTCCCGCGAGTACGTTCCCCTGCTGGTCCGCGGTCCCGGAGTCTCCCCAGGGAGGGACCTGGGGACGCGCGAGACGTTCGCCGACGTGGGGGCCACGGTGGCCGCGGCGCTGGGCGTGCCCTGGGAGGGGCCCGGGTCCAGTTTTCTGGAGGGAGGAGGGTAGGCCATGAGCGATCTCCGGGAAAGCCCCCCCTGGGTGCCGCGCGTCCGGGAGGCCGCGGCGTATGTGCGGGAGCGGACGCGCATCCAGCCACGGCTGGCCGTGGTCCTGGGCTCGGGTCTGGGCGCGCTGGCCGACGCCGTGGAGCGCGAGGCCACCATCCCCTACTCCGAGATCCCCCACTTTCCCGTGAGCACGGCCGCGGGACACGCCGGGAACCTGGTGCTGGGCCTGCTGGAGGGCAAGCCGGCCGTGATCATGCAGGGGCGGGCGCACTTCTACGAGGGCTACTCCATGGGCCAGGTGATCTTCCCGGTGCGGGTGATGCGGGAGCTGGGGGCGGGCACCTTGCTGGTGAGCAACGCCGCCGGCGGCCTCAACCGGGAGTGGCGTGCCGGGGATCTGATGGTGATCACCGACCACATCAACTTCATGGGGACCAATCCCCTGATCGGGCCGCACGAGGAAGCCTTTGGAGCACGCTTTCCCGACATGGCCCGCCCCTACGACCCCGAGCTGGTGCGCCTGGCGGAGCGGGTGGCGCTGGAGGAGCGCATCCTGCTGCGCCGGGGGGTCTACGTGGCGGTAAGTGGCCCCTCCTACGAGACGGCGGCGGAGCTGCGGATGCTGGCCCGCTGGGGCGCGGACGCAGTGGGGATGTCCACCGTGCCGGAGGTGATCGCCGCGCGGCAGATGGGTATGCGCGTCCTGGGGTTCTCGGCGATCACCGACATGGCCACCGGAGAAGTGGTGGAGCCGGTGACGCACGAGGCGGTGCTGGCCGTGGCCCGGGAGCTGGAGCCCCGGTTCGTCCGCCTGGTGCGGCGGGTTGTGGCCGAGCTGTCGCTGTGAGGCGCTGATCCCTCACCCGGTTATGCGGGCATATGACCTGATCCTTAGGAAACGGGACGGCGGGGAGCTCGCCCCGGAGGAGATCGAGGCCCTCATCGCCGGGTACCTCCGCGACGAGGTCGCCGACTACCAGATGAGCGCCTTCCTCATGGCCATCTACTTCCGCGGCATGACCGCAGCGGAGACGGCGGCTTTGACCATGGCCCTGGTGCGCTCCGGGGAGACGGTGGACCTGCGCGCCATCCCGGGGGTGAAGGTGGACAAGCACAGCACCGGCGGGGTGGGAGACAAGACCTCTCTGGTCCTGGTCCCGCTGGTGGCCTCCTGCGGGGTGCCTGTGGCCAAGCTCTCTGGCCGGGGGTTGGGGCACACCGGGGGGACGCTGGACAAGCTGGAGAGCATCCCCGGGATGCGCACCGACCTGAGTCCGGAGGCCCTGGCCGGGCAGGTCCGTCGTGTGGGCTGCGCCATCGCCGCACAGACCGCCGACCTGGTGCCGGCGGACCGGCGGCTCTACGCCCTGCGCGATGTGACCGCCACCGTGGAGAGCGTGCCCCTGATCGCCGCCAGTATCATGAGCAAGAAGATCGCGGGCGGCGCCGACGCCATCGTCCTGGATGTCAAGACCGGCAGCGGGGCCTTCATGAAGACCCTGGAGGCATCCCGTGCCCTGGCCGAGACCATGGTGGCCATCGGTCGGCAGGTGGGACGGCCCACGGTGGCCCTGATCACCGACATGGACCAGCCGCTGGGGCGCACGGTGGGCAACGCCGTCGAGGTGGAGGAGGCGGTCGCTGCCCTCAAAGGGGAGGGACCGGAGGACCTCACCGACCTGTGCCTGGCCCTGGGCGCTCAGATGCTGCTGCTGGCCGGCGCGGCTAGTTCATCCGCGGAGGCTCGGGTGCGGCTGCGGGAGGCGCTGGTCAGCGGGTCTGCCCTGGAGCGCTTTGGGTGGATGGTCCAGGCGCAGGGCGGCGACCCTCGGGTGCTCGACGAGCCGCGGCGGCTGCCGCAGGCCAGGGTGGCCCTCCCGGTGCCCGCCGCAGAGAGCGGGACCGTGGTCGCCATCGACGCTCAGGCTGTGGGGCTGGCCGCCATGGCACTGGGGGCAGGCCGAGCGCGCAAGGAGGATCTCATCGATCCGGCCGTGGGGATCCGCCTCCTGCGCAAGGTGGGAGAAGAAGTCTCCACCGGGGACCCCCTGGCCGTGGTTCTGGCCGACGACACTTCTCGGGGCGAGGAGGCGGTACGCCGCGTGCGTGCCGCCTACCGACTGGGCCCGGCGCCCCCTCCGCCGCGCCCGCTGGTCTGGGCGGTCCTGGCCGGGCCGGCGGCGGGCCAGACGTCCTGACGGTGGCGCGGCGGCTGGTCATCCCGGATCCCGCACTGGTTGTCCTCTGCGGCCCAGCCGGCAGCGGCAAGTCCACGTTTGCCCGGCGGCACTTCCGCCCCACGGCTGTCGTCTCCTCGGACCGCTGCCGGGCCATGATCTCCGACGACGAGGCCAACATCCGGGTCTCGCCAGATGCGTTTACCCTCTTTCACTTCATCATCGACCTGCGGCTGCGGCACCGGCGATTGACTGTAGCCGACAGCACAGCCCTGCGCCGGGAAGCCCGCCGCGACCTGCTGGCCCTGGCCCGCCGCCACCAGGTCCCGGCAGTCCTGGTGGTCTTCGATGTCTCCGAGGAGCGGGCTCAGACCCTCAACGCCCACCGTCCTGACCGCCGGGTGGGCCGGCCAGTCATCCGGGAGCAGTGGGAGCGGCTGCAGGAGGCGCTGCGCACCGTGCAGGCCGAGGGGTTTGACCAGGTCTACATCCTGGGCGAGGATGAGGTGGGGACGGTGCAGGTGGAGGTGCGGGCGAGCCGGCCGCCGGATACCGCGTCCCGCCAGTCGGACGTCCCATCCTGAGAAACGGGCGGGGAGGTACCGCTATGACCATTCAGCGCGTGGGTGTGGTTGGCTGCGGCCTGATGGGCTCGGGCATCGCCGAGGTGTGCGCCCGGGCGGGCTACCGGGTGGTGGTGCGCGAGGTGAGCCAGGAACTGCTGGAGCGGGGGCTGGAGCGGATCGAGGCGTCTATGCAGCGCGCGGTCGCCCGGGGGAAGCTGGACGCGGAGCGGGCCAAGCAGGCGCGGGAGGCCATCCGGGGGACCCTGCTCCTGCGCGACCTGGCCGACAGCGACCTGGTCATCGAAGCGGTCATCGAGCAGATGGCGGAGAAGCAGGCGGTCCTCCGCGAGCTGGACGGACTCTGCCCGGGGCACACCATCTTCGCCTCCAACACCTCCTCGCTGTCCATCACCGAGATGGCGTCGGCCACGCAGCGGCCCGACCGCGTGGTGGGCATGCACTTCTTCAACCCGGTGCCTGTGATGGCGCTGGTGGAGGTGGTGCGCGGCCTGCTCACCTCCGAGGAGACCCTGCAGACGGCGCGGGCCTTCGCCGAATCCCTGGGCAAGACCGTGGTGCTGGCCAAGGACTACCCGGGGTTTATCGTCAACCTGCTGCTGGTCCCGTTCCTCCTGGATGCGGTGCGTGCCCTGGAGATGGGCCTGGCCACCCGGGAGGATATCGACCGCGCGGTCACCCTGGGTCTGAACCATCCCATGGGGCCGCTGACGCTGCTGGATTTGGTCGGCCTGGACACCACATACTACATCGCCGAGGCCATGTACGCGGAATTCAAGGACCCGCGCTACGCTCCCCCGCCGTTGCTGAAGAAGATGGTTCTGGCCGGTCACCTGGGCCGGAAGTCCGGCCGCGGCTTCTACACGTACAGCCCCTGAGCCAGCGGCAAGTTCGTCGCGGAGCTGCAGCTCCTAAGCCCGCCACCAGTCCTCCGCGGAACTGCGGCCTCTGAGTCCGGCTGCAGGTTCTCGGCGCCCGGGCTAAGCCCCGGCCGCGGCCTTTCCCCTCCGCCGCCTTCCGCCGCGCACGGCGGCGGCCACATCCTCGGCCAGGACAAGGATGCCGCGCTGCCGCCCGCCCCCGCCTCGGCCGATCAGGGCGTAGGGAACGTTGTGGTTTCGCAGCCAGTTGAGCATGCGCGTCACGTCCCCGTCGTTCTTGGGGTCCAGCCCGGCCTTCGTCATCAGCTCCCCCAGACCGATGATCTGCGACCACGTGTCGTTCATCCCGCACCTCCTGAGAGCGGACTTGGTAACCCCATTGAAGATGGGTTATACGCCGGCGCAGAGGCTCCTTTCGCCCTCATAGAACTGCTTCGGGGACGAGAACAGCCTCCCTACCCTCCGTGAGCCAGGGCCAGCAGGCCTGTGGGGACCGCGCAGAGCGGGGTCATCGAAAGGCGACGATGTCTTCGATCGTCCCCCGCCGCTGGGCCGCAGGGCGCAGTACGGCCTCCACCCGCTGCCCGATGGCCACCGCTGCGGGATCCAGGTCCAGCGGGGCCAGCAGGACGCCGTCGGTGCCGTCGATCTGCACGAGGGCAAAGAGGCGGGGTGGCTGCACCGGCTGCCCGTGCAGGTCGCGGTGCACCAGGGTGAAGGAGTGCACGACGCCGCGGGGCGCGACTTCCCCCCAGTGGTCGGAGAGGTCCTGGAAGTCCCGCGGGCAGTAGACCCGCGGCGGGAGATAGGTGGTGCCGCATTCGGGGCAGCGGGTGACCGCGAGACGCCCGCGCTGGCGCAGCAAGGTCAGGAACCGCTGTCCGGCCGCCCCGGCGGTGTACTGAAAGGCGATGCCAATGCGCCCCTCCCAGGCCCGCAACCGGGAGGTGTCGGTGATCTTCTCCCGCAGTCCCATGGTCGCCCCTACACCGGCGTAAAGTACAGGATGTCCGTGATGGCGCCGCTCCGCTGCGCCTCCGACTTCCACACCGCTCGCACCCGCTGGCCCACGCGGACCTCCTGACGGATGCCCTCCACGGTCTGAGCGTTCAGGCCGCCGATCAGGTGGAGGAAGCCGACCCGCGGCTGCGTCCCGTCGATCTCGATGACGGCGGGCACCTGAGGCACCGCCAGTGGCTGCATGTCCCAGGTGACGGTGCAGATGGAGAAGGTGTTGATGGTGCCGGTATCCGCCAGCTCCACCCAGGCGTCCACGGGCTTGAAGCACCACTCGCAGAACGCCCGCGGCGGCGTGACCGTGCGGTGGCACCGGTCGCAGCGTACGCCCAGGATCTTCCCCGCCCGCAGCCCGTCCAGGAAGCGGCCGATAGCCAGGCCGGTGTCCCAGCGGTAGACCAGCTGCGGCTCCCACCGCTCCAGGCTGACCGCACCGCTGCGCAGGTGCTCTTCCCGCAGCGGGGTGGCCCGCAGCCCGTCCCGCACCACCGGGGCGATCGGCTCCCGCTCCCGGCCCGCGGCGGCGCGCACGGCGCCACCAGCCGGGCGATGCCCCCGCCGCGGAGTCTCCGCCGGGGGCACCCTCCGCCGCGGTGGAGAGATCTGCAGCATCTTCCTGCGCAGCCGCGACACCTTCGCGCCCGGCCGCCGCGCACTACGCCGCTCGCCGACCATCAGCCGTTCCTCCTGCTGCCGTAGCGGCGCGCTCCCGACCGCACCGGCTTACACTCCCAGCACCACCACGGTGCCGATCTGCATGAGATCTCCCCACGCCTGGGCCAGCCCGCGGCGGGGGCTGTTGGCCACCTGCCGCTTCCCCGCCTCGCCGCGCAGCTGCCAGTACAGCTCGCAGATCTTCATCAGGCCTGCGGCGGCGATGGGATTGCCCACGCCCAGCAGCCCGCCGGACGGGCAGGAGGGCAGCTCCCCATCGCGGTCGAAGCGGCCCCGGGCCAGGTCTTCCGGAGCCTTCCCCCGCTCTGCCAGGAGCAGTCCCTCCAGGTGGTGTAGCTCCTTGTAGGCAAAGGGGTCGTAGGGCTCGACCACGTGGATCTGCCGCCGCGGCTCGCTGATTCCCGCCATCCGGTAGGCCATGCGCGCCGCGTCCTCCACGTAGCGGGGGTAGGCCAGGTCGCGGTTCCCCCAGTAGGAGGTATCCAGGGCCCAGCCGATCCCTTCGACCCAGACCGGCCGGTCCGTCAGCCGTTTGGCCACTTCTTCCGCCGCCAGGACGATGGCCGCCGCGCCGTCGGAGACCGGACTGACCATGAGGCGGTGCACCGGCCAGGCGACCACCTCGCTGGCCAGGACCTCCTCCACCGTCACGGCGGCGGCAACCTGCGCGGCGGGGTGGTCCAGCGCGTTGCGCTTGTTCTTCACCGAGACCAGGGCGATCTCTTCGTTGCGGATCCCGTAGGTGTGCATGTAACGGTGCTGCTCCAGGGCGAAGATCCACAGGAGGTTGGGCCCCAGCGGCCGCTCGATGGTGTGGTCGAAGATGGAGTTGAACGCCGCCTGGGGGTGGGGCTGGGTAGGGCTCATCTTCTCCTCAGCCACCACCAGCGCCACGTCGAACAGCCCCGAGGCCACAAGCGACCAGCCGGAGATGATGCTGAAGACCCCCGAGCCCCCGCCGACGTAGGCGCGGAAATACGGCTTGCGCCACCCGCCGGCCCCATCCGAGAGGTACTCCCCTTTCATGTGCACGCCGTCGAAGGCATCGGGCGCGGAGGCCATGACCACCGCCTGGACGTCCCGGCGGCGCAGGCCCGAGGAGGCCAGCGCGTGGCTGGCCGCGTAGTACGCCAGCTCCTTCCCCGTCTCCAGCGCGCGGCGGACGAACAGGGACAGACCCGCTCCCACCACGGCCACGCGGCGCGACGGCCTACTCATGGCGCCTCCTACAGCGCACCCAGGACCACCGCTCCTCCCGACGTGGTGGGGACGCCGCGCCAGGAGACGACCACGGCGCTACGTGCTCCCTCCACCTGCAGCGGCCCGGCCGCGCCGCGGATCTGCAGTGCCGCCATCGCCGTGCGCACCAGCGCCGAGGCGTCGTACCCGTATCCCATGCCCAGGCTTCCGCCCGAGGGGTTGACCGGCAGCGGGCCCCCCAGAGCCGTCCGGCCGGCGGCGGTGAGCCGGGCGCCCTCGCCCACCTCCAGACGCAGGGCCGCCTCCAGGTGCTGCAGCTCCTTGTAGGCGTAGGTGTCGTCCAGCTCCAGCAGGTCGATCTCCTCGGCCGGGGCGCGGATGCCCGCCATCTGGTAGGCCATCTCGCAGGCCAGGCGGGCGTAGACCGCCTCGGCCCACGGCCGCCCGGAGAGGGAGGGTTCGTCGGTGGCCCAGCCGATACCGCGAATGGCCACCGCCTGCCCGGGCAGCCGGCGGGCCGCCTCCGCCGAAGCCAGGACCAGCACCACCGCGCCGTCAGCGTAGCCGCTCACCTCCAGCTCGCAGAGCGGCTCAGCCAGCGGGGGGGAGCGCCGCACCTCCTCCGGGGAGAGGACGGCACCGTAGGCGGCGAAAGGGTTGCGCAGGGCGTTGCCCCGGTTCTTCACCACCACCTGGGCGCAGACCTCGGGGCAGGCCTTCGCCTGGTGGAGGTAGCGGCGCATCTCCAGTCCGGCCACGGCGTGGGGGTTGAGCCGTCGGGGTCGCTCGTAGATGGGGTCCATGGCCAGCGCCAGCACCTCCTCGTGGCGCACGATGTTGCTGGCCTTGCTGTGCGCCTCCACCACGGCGACCTCGGCGGCCCCGGAGCGGAGCAGCACGTAGGCGGCAGCCAGCCCCTGCAGGCCGTCCCCGGCGATGGTGTGCACCGGGCGGCGCACCGCGCCCAGCTGGTCCGGGGTGTACTCGTCGGTGATGCTGGTGCCCTCGTGGAAGTCCTCGGCAACGCTGACGAAGGTGTCGACGTCCCGCGGGGTGAGGCCGGCGTCGGCGTAGGCGCGGGTGGCCGCCTCGAAGATCATCTCCCGGAAAGAGAGGTCGGGTGAGACGGTACGCAACGGGGTCAGACCGACGCCGACGAGAGCTACGTGGTTGTCCATAGGATTCGGTTCGCGGAAGCCGCCTGATCCCTTCGCCCCCGGCCCCGCCGTTCCCTGTCTGCCCCAGGCCAGGCGGACGCGCGGTGCGGCGCAGCGCCAGGCAAGGCGCGGCGGAGAGGAGCGGGGCAGCCCGCCGCGGAAGAAGGAGGTATCGACCCTGTCATGGACTTCGCCCTCAGCGAAGAGCACCGGCTCATTCAGACCACGGTCCGCGAGTTCGCGGCGAAGGAGATCATCCCCATTGCGGCGGACCTGGACCACCACCCCCGCTTTCCCGCCGAGCTCATCGCCCGGGCCGCCTCCCTGGGGCTGCTGGGGCTGACCGTTCCGGAGGAGTACGGTGGCGCGGGGCTGGACGGTCTGGCCAACGTCATCGTGCAGGAGGAGCTGGCGCGGGCCTCGGCAGGCGTACAGGCCATTGTCACGGTACAGAACTCCCTGGTCTGTGACCCCATCCTGCGCTTTGGCACGCCCGAGCAGAGACGCCGCTACCTGCCGCGGCTGGCCAGCGGTGAGTGGCTGGGCTGCTACTGCCTCACCGAACCGGAGGCGGGTTCCGACGCCATGGCCCTGCAGACCCGGGCCGAGTGGTGGGACGGCCGGTGGTTGCTCAACGGGCGCAAGCTCTTCGTCACCAACGGTCTGGAGGCGCAGCTGGCCATCGTCTACGCGCGCAGCGAGCCGGTGCCTGGGGCCCGCGGCATCTCCGCCTTCCTGGTGGAGAAGTCATTTCCCGGCATCTCCGTGGGCCGGGTGGAGCAGAAGCTGGGGATCAAGTGCTCCTCCACCGTGGAGATCGTCCTCGAGGACTGCCGCGTCCCCGCCGAGAACCTGCTGGGCGAGCGGGGAGAAGGGGCGCGGGTGGCCCTCTCCACCCTCGACGGGGGGCGTATCGGCATCGCCGCCCAGGCGGTGGGAATTGCCCGGGCCTGCCTGGAGGAGTGCGTGGCCTATGCCCGGACGCGGGAGCAGTTCGGCCAGCCGCTGAAAGCGTTCCAGGCCGTGCAGTGGGCGCTGGCGGATATGGCCACGCGCATCGACGCCGCCCGCCTGCTTACCTACCGCGCGGCCTGGCTGCGCGACCGCGGGGAGCGCTGCACGGCGGAGGCGGCCATGGCCAAGCTGGTGGCCTCGGAGACGGCCATGTGGGCGGCGCACCGGGGAGTGCAGCTCTTCGGCGGCTACGGCTACACCCAGGACTACCCGGTGGAGCGGTACTTCCGCGACGCCAAGATCACTGAGATCTACGAGGGGACGTCCGAGATTCAGCGCCTGGTGATCTCCCGCCACGTGCTGGGCCGGCGCTAGGAGCCTGTCCTAGGAATGCCACAGAGTGGTGGGCGGATCCCCCAGGCATCGCTGGCGATTCTCGGGGTCCCCTAACGTGGGAGGGAGGACCGTGGAGATCATCGTCTGTCTCAAGCAGGTCGTGGACCCGGAGCTGCCTGCGCGGGACTTCGCCATCGACCCGGTTACCCGGCGGCAGGTGCGGGAGGGCCGGCCGCTGGTCATCTCCACCTACGACGAGAATGCCCTGGAGGTAGGGCTGCAGCTCAAAGACCGCCTGGGCGGCAAGGTGACGGCGCTGACGCTGGGACCGGCCGCCACCTCGGGCGACGCCATCCGCCTGGCCCTGGCCATGGGAGCGGACCAAGCGGTGGTGGTGGACGACCCGCAGGCGCCGGTGCGGCTGGGTGCGGCCAAGGCACGTCTCCTGGCCGCGGCGGTGCGGCGCCTGGGCCGCTTCGACCTGGTGTTGTGCGGCTGCGAATCCGCGGACTGGGTGGAGCGGGTGGTCGGCCCGCTGCTGGCAGAGGCGCTGCAGGCGGCCTGCGTCACCTTCGTCTCCCGCATTGAGCAGGTGAACGGGACGCTGCTGGTGCGGCGGCTGGCGGACGAGGGCTTCCACCTGGTGGAGGTCCGCCCCCCGGCGGTGCTGGCGGTGACCAGCGACGAGAGCAATCGTCCCCGCCTGCCCAAGGTCAAGGACATCATGACGGCAAGGCGCAAGCCCGTGCACACCTGGCCGGTGGAGGAGGTTGCCTCCCAGGCGGGTATGGAGGGGCCTCTGGAGGTCGAGGTGCGCGAGGTGACGCTGCCGGAACGGACCGCTCGCTGCGAGTTCCTGTCGGGCGATCCCGGCGAGCAGGCCGCGGCGCTGGCGCAGCGGCTGCGGGAGCTGAAGCTGCTGTAGGAGGTGCGTGGCCATGGGGGGAGTCTGCATCGTCGCCACAGCCCTGGAGGGGACCCTGGCCCGGACGAGCCTGGAGCTGGTGGGGGGCGCCCGGGCGCTGCAGCCGCTGGGCCTGCAGACCAGCGCCGCCCTGCTGGGCCACGGGCCGGGGCTGGCCGGCGCGGTAGCGGAGCTGCACCGTCACGGAGTGGGCATTGTATACCGCTGCCACCACCCGCTGCTTTCGGCCGGGCAGAGCGACGCCGTCCTGGTCGCCCTTCAGCCTGTGGTGGCCCGGGCGCAGCCGCAGGTCTTGCTGGTGGCCGCCGACACGGTGGGCCGGGAGGTGGCTCCGCGGCTGGCCGCCCGCCTGCGTGCCGCTCTGGCCACGGAGTGCGTACAGGTAGGGGCCGCAGACGGCGCCATCGTTGCCCGCCGCCAGGTCTACGGGGGGAGGGCGCTGGCGACGCTGGTCGTCCGGGACTACCCGGCGGTGCTGTCGGTGAAGCCTCACGCCCTGGACGTCCCAACAGCCGCACCGGTCGAGGGACGGATGGAGGATGTGGAGGTCTCCATCGACGCAGAGGCGCTCCCGGCGCGGGTGCGCCAGGTCCTGCGGGAACAGGCGGAGCTCGGCCTGGAGGAGGCGCAGGTGGTGATCGGCGGCGGGCGGGGCCTGGGCGGCCCGGAGGGGTTCGCCCTGCTACGGGAGCTGGCCCAGCTCATGGGCGGTGCGGTGGGCGCCTCCCGGCCGCCCACGGATGCCGGCTGGGTGCCGGCGAGCTGGCAGATCGGCCAGACTGGCAAGACCATCCGCCCGGCGCTCTACATCGCTGTGGGTATCTCCGGGGCCACCCAGCACATCGCCGGTGTGTCGGGCTCACGGACCATCGTGGCCATCAATCGTGACCCCGAGGCGCCCATTTTCTCGGTGGCCCACCTGGGGATCGTGGGGGACTACCGGGAGGTGGTCCCCGCCCTGATTGCCAGGGTGAAGGAGCTGAAAGGCGTGTAGCCCGGCGGCCCGCGGCGGCCGCAGTGGAGGCGCAGACCCCTGACCACACCCAGCCGAGAGGTCTTCTGGAACATCCCCCCCGTCGGCGTGGTGGTCATGTACCTGCTGGCCTTCGTGGCGCTGGCGATCTTCGCCTACGGGGTGGTGCGGCATGTGCGCATGTGGCGCCGCGGCCGGCCCACCGCCCGGCTTCGCCCCGTGGGGCCGCGGCTGGTCGCGGTGGCCCGGCACGTGCTGGCCCACGGGCGGTTGCTGGTGGACCGGGTAGCCGGAGTCTACCACCTGGCCTTCTTCTGGGGGTTCCTCGTCCTCTTTGCCGGTACCACCGTCGTCTTCATCCATCAGGACCTCCACCTGCGGATCATGCAGGGGCCGTTCTACCTGTACTTCCAGTCGGCGACGCTGGACCTGATGGGACTGGCGGCAACGGCGGGGGTGGCAGCCGCGCTGGTGGTGCGTTACCTGCTGCGTCCGCCTCGCCTGCGCCGGGGCGTCCTGGCCGACGCGGTCATCCTTTGGCTGTTTGCCCTCATCCTGGTCAGCGGGTTCCTGGTGGAGGGGTTGCGCATCGTCGGCACCGCCGACCCCTGGGCGGCCTGGTCCCCCGCAGGCAACGCCGTGGCCCTCCTGGTGCGGGCGGTGGGGATGAGCCAGGCGGCGGTGCGTATGGGCCACGCCTGGATGTGGTGGGTCCACTTGATCCTGGCCATGGTCTTCATCGCCTACATCCCCTTCTCCAAGCTCTTCCACCTGGTGCTGGCTCCGCTGAACACCTACCTGCAGCCATTGAGCAACCCCGCCGCCGTTAGCCTCATCGACTTCGAGCGCAGCGAGCGCTTCGGGGCCTCCGCCTTCACCGACCTGACCTGGAAAGACCTGTTCGACCTGGACGTCTGCACGGAGTGCGGTCGCTGCACGGCCGTCTGTCCCGCCAGCACCACCGGCAAGCCGCTTTCGCCCATGCACGTCATCCTGGACCTGCGGGATGAGATGACCCGAAGCGGCGCCGTTGCGCCCCGCCTCCTGGCCGGGGCCGTGGTCAGGCCCGAGGCACTATGGGCGTGTACCACCTGCCTGGCCTGCATGCAGGCCTGCCCCGTCTTCATCGAGCACGTGCCCAAGATCATGGAGCTGCGGCGGCACCTGGTCATGGAGCAGGCCAGCCTCCCCGAGACCATGGGGGATGCGCTGCGCAGCCTGGAGGTGCGGGGCCACCCCTTCCGCGGGGCGGCGCTGTCCCGGACGGCCTGGGCGGACGGGGTGGAGGTGCGGCGGCTGGCGCAGGGGGAAGGGGCGGAATGGCTCCTGTGGGCGGGCTGCGCCGCCGCTCTGAACGAGCGGAATCACCCTGTGCTGCGGGCGCTGCTGCGGGCGCTGGGCGCGGCAGGCCTGGAGGTGGGCATCCTGGGAGAGGAGGAGACCTGCAGCGGCGACCCCGCGCGGCGCATGGGCAACGAGTACCTCTTCCAGACTCTGGCACGGCAGAACATCGAGACGCTGACGCGCCACGGCGTACGGAAGATCGTCACCCTCTGCCCGCACTGTTACAATACCTTCAGGCACGAGTACCCGCAGCTGGGAGGCACCTACGAGGTGTGGCACCACACGCAGCTGCTGGCGCATCTGGTGCACGAAGGCCGCCTCCGCCCCGGCCGCACCACCGCCACCGTGACCTTCCACGATCCCTGCTACCTGGGGCGGCACAACGGGGAGTACGAGGCGCCGCGCCGGGTGCTGGCCGCTGTCGCGGCGGGGACCGTGGAGATGGCCCAGTGCCGGGAGCAGGGCTTCTGCTGCGGTGCCGGCGGGGGGCTCTACTGGGTGGAGGAGCGGGTGGGGCAGCGGGTGAGCCACGTGCGCACGCGTCAGGCCGCAGCTACCGGGGCGGGGGTGGTGGCCACCGCCTGTCCGTTTTGCCTGCTGATGCTGGAGGACGCCGCCGCCGCCCTGGAGTCGCCCACCCGTCCCCTGGACGTGGCGGAGCTGGTGGACCGCGCCCTGACCGGGGGATCTGAGACGGAGATGGCGGAGGGTTCCTGAGATGGTAATGCAGGCGCAGCGCCCCACCGTGCCCGGGGAGACGCTTTCCGGGATCCCGCTGAAGGTAGTCTACCGGCCGGAGGACGTGGCCGGACTGGACTACGGGCGGGACCTGGGAGACCCAGGAGCGTACCCTTTTACCCGCGGTATCCATGCCGACATGTACCGGGGCCGGCTGTGGACCATGCGCCAGTTTGCCGGCTTCGGCACCGCGGAGGACGCCAACCGACGCTTCCACTACCTGCTGCAGATGGGGCAGACCGGCCTCTCCGTAGCCTTCGACATGCCCACGCTGATGGGCTACGACTCTGACCACCCGCGGGCCCTGGGCGAGGTGGGGCGGGAGGGGGTGGCCATCGACTCCCTGGCGGACATGGAGATCCTGCTGGAGGGCATCCCCCTGGACCAGGTCACCACCTCCATGACCATCAACGCCCCGGCTAACGTCCTGCTGGCCATGTACGTGGCGGTGGCGGACCGGCGGGGGATCCCCCGGGAGCGCATCGGCGGGACCACCCAGACGGACATGCTCAAGGAGTTCATCGCCCAGAAGGAGTGGATCGTCCCGCCGCGGGCCAGCATGAAGCTCATCCAGGACATGCTGGTCTTCGGTGCGCGCGAGCTGCCCCGGTGGAACATCATCAGCATCAGCGGCTACCACATGCGGGAGGCGGGGGCCACCGCGGTGCAGGAGCTGGCCTTCACCCTGGCCGACGGCATCGCCTACGTGCAGGCCGGCATCGACGCCGGCCTGGAGGTAGACGACTTCGCCCCGCGGCTCTCCTTCTTCTTTGACTGCCACGTGGACTTCTTCGAGGAGATCGCCAAGTTCCGCGCGGCGCGGCGCATGTGGGCCAGAATCATGCGGGAGCGCTTTGGCGCCAGGAACCCGCGGTCCTGGTGGTTGCGCTTCCACACCCAGACCGCCGGGGTAAGCCTGACGGCCCAGCAGCCGTTGAACAACGTGGCCCGCGTGGCCCTGCAGGCCCTGGCCGCGGTGCTGGGGGGCACCCAGTCGCTGCACACCAACTCCATGGACGAGACCTACGCCCTGCCCACAGAGGAGGCCGTGACCGTGGCCCTGCGCACCCAGCAGATCATCGCCTACGAATCCGGGGCGGCCGCCGTGGCCGACCCCCTGGGAGGGGCGTACTTCGTGGAAGCCCTCACCACCGAGGTGGAGCGGCAGGCGTGGGAGTACATCCGGCGCATCGACGACCTGGGGGGGATGGTGGCGGCGGTGGAGGCAGGGTTCCCCCAGCGGGAGATCGCGGAGGCCGCCTACCGCTACCAGCAACAGCTGGAGCGTCAGAAGAAGGTCATCGTGGGGGTGAACGCCTTTGCCCAGGCGGAGGAGCGGCCCATCGAGATCCTGCGCATCCCCCCCGAGGTGGAGCGGCGGCAGGTGGAGCGGACCCGGCAGGTGCGGGCGCGGCGGGACCAGGGACGTGTCCGGGCGGCGCTGGCCCGTCTGCAAGAGGTGGCGCAGGCCGGCGGCAACACCATGTACGCCATCGTGGATGCGGTGAAGGCGGAGGCCACCCTGGGGGAGATCTGCGACGTCCTCCGCCGGGTCTACGGTGAGTACCGGGAGATGGCCGTCATCTGAGCAGAGTCGGCGGAGGGCTGATGGGCAACAGGAAGATCCGCATCCTCATCGCCAAACCCGGGCTGGACGGGCACGACCGCGGGGTCAAGGTGGTGGCCCGCGCCCTGCGTGACGCCGGTTTTGAGGTGATCTACACCGGGCTGCACCAGACCCCGGAGATGATTGTGAACAGCGCCATCCAGGAGGACGTGGACGCCATCGGGCTGTCCATCCTCTCCGGCGCGCACAACACCCTCTTCCCCCGCATCCTGAAGTTGCTGCGGCAGCGAGGCGCCCCGGACATAGTGGTCTTCGCCGGAGGGATCATCCCCGAGGAGGACGTGGCCCCGCTCAAGCAGGCCGGGATCGCCGAGATCTTCACCCCGGGGACCTCCCTGCAGGCCATCGTGGACTGGGTGCGCCAGCACGTCAGCCCCCGGGGGGTCAAGGCCTGAGGGTGCGCGCCGGGCCGCTGGCGGAGGGTGAGGCCGTCCTTCTCCTCGACCGACGCGGCCGCCGCTACCTGGTGGTCCTGCAGGCCGGGCGGGTCCACGACCTGCGGGGCGGGAAGCTGCCGCTGGACGAGCTGATCGGGCAGGAGGAGGGTGTCACCGTGGCCACCTCCCGGGGGGAACGGGTGCTGGTTTTACGCCCCACGCTGGCGGAGTTCGTCCTGGAGATGCCCCGCGGAGCGCAGGTGATCTACCCCAAGGACCTGGGCGTCCTGCTGCTGTGGGGGGATGTCTATCCGGGGGCTACGGTGCTGGAGGCAGGCACGGGCTCGGGTGCGCTGACCATGACCCTGCTGCGCGCTGTGGGGCCGACCGGACGGGTCATTTCCTACGAAGTGCGGGAGGACTTCGCCCGCCAGGCGCGGCGCAACATCGAGAGGCTGCTGGGGCCGGTGCAGAACCTGACCCTGCGGGCGCACGACATCTACACGGGGATCCCCGACCGCCCGGTGGACCGGCTCTTCCTGGACCTGCCCGAGCCCTGGCGGGTGGTGCCCCATGCGGCGGAGGCGCTGCGCCCCGGCGGGGTCTGGGTTTCCTACGTCCCCACGGTGCCCCAGGTGGCGCAGACGGTGGCGGCGCTGCGGGCGGAGAGCCGCTTCGCCGCCAGCGAAACCGTGGAGACGTTGCTCCGTCCCTGGCACATCGACGGCCAGAGCGTCCGCCCGGTGCACCGCATGGTGGCGCACACCGGATTCATAACCGCCGCGCGGCGGGTGATAGGGAGGGGGTGAAGGATGGCGCGGGTGCAGGCATCGCTGGTTATCGCCGCCCCCGTGGAGGAGGTCTACGCGCAGGCCAGGGCGGTGGAGGACTTCCCCCGCTTCATGCCCGACCTGGAGAGCGTGGAGGTCCTGGAGCGGTGGGACGGCCACACGGTCACCCGCTGGGTGGGCGTGGTGCAGGGGCGCAAGATCCGCTGGGTGGAGGAGGACCTCTGGGACGAGGCGGCCCACCGCTGCACCTTCCGCCAGCGGGAGGGGGACTTCAGCCGCTACGAGGGGACGTGGACCTTCGAGCCGGAGGCGGAGGGGACACGCACCACGGTGACGGTGGACTTCGAGATGGACATCCCACTGGCCGGACCGCTGATCAGCACCCTGCTGCGCACCTTGATGCGCAAGAACGTGGAGGGTATGCTGAGGGCATTGAAGGCGCGCATCGAGCGCCCGCAGACGCCACAAGCAGAGGAAAGGCGCTGAGGAGGTGGACGATGACGGAGTGGCTGTACACGCACCTGCGCACCCTGGTGGGGCGCTACCTGCACAACGAGCAGGGACAGGATGTCCTGGTCTGGCTGATCGTGCTCTTCGTCCTCTGGCTGGTGCTGGCCGGCCGGCGCGTGGTCGTGCAGTGAGGGGCTGGCGGCACAGCAGCCGCGGGTGCTTACGGCGAGGCGGGAGGTGAACGAGGTGATGGTGTGGTGGGAGGTGGTTCTGCGGCGGGGGCTGGCCCGCCTGCGGCGGGACGAGGGGCAGACGGAGATCGTCATCGCCCTGATCCTGTTCATCGTTATCAAGGCATCCGGCTATCCGGCTTGATGATAGTTGCTCTTCCTCGGGCGGGCCTTATGGCCCGCTCTTTGTTTTTGCTAAAACTTTGATTGAAAAATTCAGACTAAAAACCAACATCAGCTCAACCTGAGATAAAAATGCCCACTATCGATCGGGCACCGACTCGCATCGAGCAGGCACCCTATGCTTCTTATGAGATCGATACTGCCGTCTATGACC
>JAVKIA010000034.1 GCA_031459715.1 Armatimonadota bacterium
TAATATGAGCATCTGCAACTACGGAGACCCCACATTACCGCTAGTCGCCGGTCGTCCACTCCCAGTCTTGACGGTAAGCGTTTTTGTAGGAAGCGATGTACAGTACTATGCTGGTGCCGCGGCGCAGGCGCGGGATCTCTTTGAGACAGGCAGGAAAAACGCCGCATCGGTGCAGCCGGTGAGCGGTCTCGGAGACGATGCCTATTGGGACAAAATCCTGAACACTCTCAGAGTGCTCAGGGGAAAATATGAGGTCGAGGTCGAAATCAAATCTGACGCCGGAGGTCTCGATGCGGCCAGGGGGCTCGCTGCAAAAGTGCTCTCGAGACTACCATAGGTCGTCAAGCTGATCGGACGAGCACCACCGCGATGCTTGGCCCGTTGGGCGAGGTGGTCTTACCAGCTGTCAGCTTGTGCGCGTCCCGGGTGATCGATGTCGTTGCCAGCTAACCAAGGCGTGCAGCCGACTTGCCTGCAGCGTCTGCTGCGCTCCCGCTTCCAGCAGCAGCTGACGCCCGACGTTGGGCGGCTGAGTCTTGGCCCGGCGACATCTCTTGAATCCAAGCCAGCACGAGAGATTCTCTCGAGCAGAGCATAATAGTTCGCGGGCAGAGTGACGGCGCACTGGTTGCATGAAGAAGAGAGGAAAGGAGGTAAGACCATGTCAACCTACGTTATCCTGATGAACCTGACCGAGCAGGGCATCAAGGACATCAAGGGGGCCCCGGAGCGGATCAGGAATGCAGCCAAGGACCTCGAAGCAGCTGGGGGCAAACTACTTGCCTTCTACACCGTTATGGGCCCCTACGACTACGTTGCGATTGCGGAAGGGCCCAGTGACGAGGTTGCCCTGGCGCAGTTGCTGGCCTTGGGCATGGCTGGCTACGTCAGGACGACAACCTTGAAGGCTTTCACGGTAGAGCAGTTCGCAGAGATTCTGAAGATGCTCCCGTAGCTCTATCGTTGGAGACCGTCAGCAACGGAAATCAGCAAGAACAAATGCCAGTGCGCCGTCACAGCAATGGCACCCCGCTCAGATGCGTTTCTCCGCCGCCAGCACCAGGTTTGCTGAAGAAGGGCCTTTCTACGTCTCTGCCGCCCAACACGCGCTTGCAGCCGACGCCGCTCCGCTGCGCTTCGCGGCGCGGCCGAAGCACAAACTGTTAGGCAGCAAACGACGATGCTGGGGACATTCTGTGATCGAGTGCGCGCCAACCTGGAGAACCTCAAATTGATTCCGCTCCTTCACCCAAGACTCGCCCTAGTAGGCGTCGCTTCCGAGATCGAGAACTCTTACAGGGAGGGTGTCGAGTTCGGGGCCAGGAAGTGGGCTCAGGACTGGGCGACTGCCTTCAACCCTCCTCCGTTTCCGGAAACGTCTGCAGTCAGAGCTCACCTCCGCGATAAGAAGTACTCCAAGGGGCTGGCGCCAGAACTCGCGCGCTTTGTTGGCGACCTCTTCGAGCAAGACGGAGCGTATCGCCACACCAGGGCTAAGGTCTCGACGGAAGATGCCAACCGTGCGATCGATCTTGCGATCCGATTGCTCGAGGCGCATCGCGAAATCTTCTATCCCAAACTGCAAAACTGTGATCAGCATAGTGCCAAACTCCCCTGGTACTTTGCACACGTCCTTGAGGCGACGCCTGGCGCAGAGGTCATTGTCCACTGCTCGGAGGGGCCGAGGTGGTTTATTCTTACAACCTTCCGGCTCCGGATGAGTCTTCAGAAGTCCGTGTGAAGCGTGCGCGCTCGGGGCATGAAGCGCTTCTCTCTGAACTTAGGGAGCTCCTGGACTTTCGACTTATTGAGGGGATTTCGACCAGCGTCGAGTACCGTGCGCAGCGCAAGGTTCTGGAGCAATTGCTGAAGCGCGTCCGTGAGCACGGTTGACGCAGGGCACCAAGCGCTGTGTGGCCTAACAGGGGCTTGCTGCTATCGCGCGCGCCGGATAACGTAGCGTGCGGGGGCGCCCGCCATCTGCATGGGGGTGGCCGGCACGCCGCAGCAGAAGCCCAATCCGTTGGACGCCTGAACGCCATTAAGGGAAAAAGCCGTGAAGAGACACAAGATTCTCTACCTGGATGAAGGGCGGCAAGCTGTGCTTTCTGGATCCGCAAGGAGCAGCGACGGGGAAGGGTCGCTATCTTTGGTCGAGGTGCTCAACAATCTTGCCACGGCGGATTGGCAGAACGCACTGCCGGTTTACGGCCCTGTAACGCTGCCTGGCGTCGCTGGATATGGGCCCACGCCTTCATTGTCGTGAACGCTGATTACGACAACTCAAAGGAGCACCGGAGGCGAGCGTGGCACACCTCGACAGGCTGATCTCGGATGCAGAGGGCCGCCTTCAACGCATCTCCGGCGAAACCGATCGTCGCTTACTAGAGATGCGGATACGAGAGCTCCGGCGCATCTGCTCGGGATCGCTGGCGTAACCGCGCAACTCCCGAACAAAAAGAACGCGACAGACCGCGAAGGCTGCTCGATCATACGGGGTGGCCGGCAGTCGTCGCGTATCTTGCTGCTTTTCCCCGCGCCTCAGCCTTTGAAGGGTAACCGGTCGCAGACCGGGGCGGTGGAGACGCTGGCCGAGGCGTCTGCTCCACGCGAAGGCCGCGCGCCAGCAGCGCTGGCGAACCTCACCAGGGCGGCAGCGGCAACGGTCCAGTACGCGCAGGAGCCCGGACCCGGCAAAGAGGCAGGGAAATCAGGAGAAACTTAAACCCCGGGTGAGCGCACCGGGCTTGACGGCCCTACTCACCCGGCGTTCCCACCACAGGAACTCAGTCCTGCGGCGTCCTTTCCAAGTCTGGAGGGCCTGGAGGGACTCGAACCCCCGACGCCCGGGTTAAAAGCCCGGCGCTCTGCCCGCTGAGCTACAGGCCCCACCGCAACCGGATGCATTCTATCGGAGGGCAGAAAAGGCCGCAAGCGAGCCACGATGCCCCCTGCCGTCGGCCCCGGGGCAGCGAGGGGCGGTTGTTCGAACGGGCCGGATTCCACCCGCACCGTGTCGAATACTATCTATATGGGAGGTTAGCCTCGTGCTGCTGGCAGGGAAACGCGCCCTGATCATGGGCGTGGCCAACAAGCGCAGTATTGCCTGGGGAATCGCTACCGCCTTCCACCGGGAGGGGGCGGAGCTGGCCTTCACTTACCAGAACGACCGCCTGAAGGAGAACCTGGACGAGCTACTGGACGGCCTGGGCGGCCGCGAGCGGTTCCTCACGCTTCCCTGCGACGTGCAGTCGGACGAGCAGCTGACCGCGGCGTTCGACGCTCTGGCGCAGCGGTGGGAGCGGCTGGACGCGCTGGCCCACTGCATCGCCTTTGCCGGCCGCGAGGAGCTGACCCGCCCGTTCCACGAGATCAGCCGCGGAGGGTACGCGCTGGCTCTGGACGTGAGCGCCTACTCCCTTATCGCCGTGGCCCGGCACGCCGCCCGGCTGATGACCAGTGGCGGCAGCATCCTCACCCTCACCTACAACGCCGTGGAGCGCGTCGTCCCCGGCTACAGCGTCATGGCGGTGGCGAAGGCGGCGCTGGAGACGGAGGTGCGCTACCTGGCCGCGCAACTGGGGCCGCAGCAGATCCGCGTCAACGCCATCTCCGCCGGGCCCCTGAAGACTTTGGCCGGCAGCGCGGTGAAGGGCATCTCCCGGCTGCGCGACCTGACCGAGGAGGTGGCTCCGCTGCGGCGCAACATCACCCAGGAGGATGTGGGGGACGTGGCCGTCTTCCTGGCCAGCGACCTGGCCCGGGCGGTCACCGGCAATATCATCTTCGTAGACAGCGGCTTCCACATCATGGGCGTGCCCGTCACGGGCGACCGGGAGCAGAACAGCTAGATCTCCCAGCCGTAGATGCGGGCCAGGACGGAAACCACGTTGTTCACGGCATGCACGGCGATGGGCGGCAGGAGGCTTCCCGCCCGCTCATAGAGGAGGGCCAGAACCAGCCCCAGCACGGCGATGGGCAGGAAGTGCACCACCTGCCGGTGGACGACCCCGAAGAAAAGAGTACTCCCTACGACCGCCCATCCCCGGCCGAACCGGTTCCGCAGGCCGCCGTAGACGACGCCGCGGAAGTAGACCTCCTCCCCCACAGGCACCACCACCCCCAGGAGGGTCAGCAGCCACGCCGTCGCCGCTGGGCCTTCCGCCGCCTCCAGCACGCGGTTCAGGGGGTCCATGCGCCGCTCGCGCTCCGCCTGCCGCAGGGCCGCCTCCTGGCCCCGCACCAGGGCGTAGGCCTCCACCCCCGCCCGCTCCGCCACAGCGCTTGCCGGCACCATCAGGCTACCGGCGATCAGGCCGGCGGCCAGCAGGGGGCCCCAGTGGCGCGCGGTCAGCCCGAGGCGCGCCAGGGGCAGATGATAGCGGACGGCAATGCCCAGAACACTGAGGAGGACGAAACCGGCATTCTGTACCAGGATCACCGCCGAGACCGCCCCTAACGTCAGGGCGTCCTGGCGCAGCCCGGCCAGCCCGGCGGCCAGGGGAAGGGTCAGGCCAAAGAAGATGGCGATCCCGATGATCTCGGCGGGACCCCACAGCCCTGACCGATCGGGAGCCCGGCTGCCCAGCAGGTACATGGGCAGGAAGATGGGCAGCGTGGCCGGGATCGCCACCCCCAGCGCCCAGAAGACGACCTCCCACGCCGGGCGGTGCGCCAGGCGGGCGCGTCCGTCCAGCAGGACCCACAGGGCGGCAAGGGCGGCAGCGGCGTAGTAGACGAGGAGGAGGGAGGGTACACCGGGCATGCCTCCACAGGTTTCTGGCAGGCCGCGTCGGTCTCCTGTCGAAATAGTCAGAGAGTGTCTTCCCCGAGGTGACGCGGTGTCCCACATCTCCGTCTACCGCCGCTGGCGGCCGCAGACCTTTGAGGAGGTCATCGGCCAGGAACGCATCACCCGCACGCTGCAGAACGCTATCCAGGCGGGGCGAGTGACCCACGCCTACCTCTTCGCCGGCCACCGCGGCACGGGCAAGACCACGGTGGCGCGCATCCTGGCCAAGGCGCTGAACTGCGTCCAGGGCCCCACGCCCCACCCCGACAACACCTGCCCATCCTGCCAGGCCATCAACCAGGGCAGCAGCCTGGACGTCATCGAGATCGACGGGGCCAGCCACACCCAGGTGGACCACATCCGGGAGCTGAAGGAGAAGATCGTCCTGGCGCCGGCGGAGAGCCGGTACAAGGTCTACATCATCGACGAGGTGCACATGCTCTCCACCAGCGCCTTCAATGCCCTGCTGAAGACGCTGGAGGAGCCACCGCCGCACGCCGTCTTCGTCCTGGTGACCACCGAGCCGCACAAGATCCCGGCCACGGTGGCCTCCCGCTGCCAGCGCTTCGACTTCCGCCGCGTCCCCCTGGCGGAGATCGAAGCCCGGTTGCGCCGCATCGCCCAGGCCGAAGGCTTTGCCATCGACGACCGGGCGCTGCGGCATATCGCCCGCCTGGCCGATGGCTCGGTGCGCGATGCCGAGTCGGTGCTGGACCAGCTCGGCGCCTACAAGGACGAAAGGATCACCACCGAAGACATCCTGAGCATCCTGGGCGCTCCCGCCGAGGAGACGCTCTTCGCCCTGGCGGACGCCCTGCTGCGCCGCGACCCGGTGGAGGTGCTGCGCACCGTCTCCGGCCTGCTGGACGAGGGAAAGGAGAGCCGGCAGATCATGCGCACGCTGCTGGAGCACTTCCGCGACCTGCTCATCGCCAAGGTGGCCCAGGATCCTGCGGGTGTGCTGGATACCACCCCGGAGCGCCTGGCCGCGCTGCGCCAGCAGGCCGCCGGCGCCGAGGTGGCCGACCTGCTGAGGGCGGCCAAGATCCTCAGCGACGCCGACGTGGAGGCGCGGGCACACTCCCAGCCGCGTCTGTTGCTGGAGATCGCCCTGATCCGCCTGGCCCGCCCCGAGATGGACCCCACGCTGGAGGGCCTGCAGGCCCGGATCCATGCCCTGGAGAGCGGCGAGAGACCTCCGCGCGCACCGACACCCCCCGGGACATCGCCTCCCCGCGATCTCCCACCCCCCAGCGCACCTCCCCGACGCGCACCAGCTCCTGCCCGCCGTGCACCGGCTCCTCCCGGCCCCGCGCCCTCCCGCGACTCCCCGCCGAAAGCGGCACAGGAGGCGGCTCCCCCGGCCCTCACCCTGCAGGACGTGCGCAACCGCTGGGCTCGCGTGCTCGAAGAGGTCAAGCGCCTGAAGATGTTCTGCCACGCCCTGCTCATCGAAGGCGTCCCTCTGGAGGTGCGCGGAGGGACCCTGGTGGTCGGCCTGCGCAGCGGGTACAACTTCCACGTGGAGAGCCTGCACAGGCCGGAGAACCGTCTGGTCGTGGAGCAGGCGCTGGAGCGCGTCTTCGGCCGGCGGCTGGCCCTCCACTGCCAGGTACGGGAGGAGGCGGCCGCCCCGTCGGTGGACGGAGCGTCCTCTGCGGCGCCCGCCGGGGATCTCGACCCGCTGGTGGCGCGGGCGGTGGAGCTGTTCGGCGGAGAGGTGGTGGAGGTCCGGCCGCTGTCCGACGGCGGCTAGCCGCAGGTGCCGGGTGCGGTCGGAGGAGGAACTTCCGTGCGCGACGTGAGCAAGATGTTCAAACAGGTGCAGAAGCTGCAGGCGGAGATGGCCCGCGTGCAGGCGGAGCTGGCCGAGACCCGCGTCGAGGCCACCGCCGGGGGCGGCGCCGTCAGCGCCGTGGCCAACGGGCACGGCGAGCTGCTGTCCCTGACCATCTCCCCGGCGGCGGTCGACCTGGCCGACCTGGAGCTGCTCCAGGACCTGGTCATCGCCGCCGTCAACGAGGTGCAGCGCAAGGCCCGCGCCCTGGCAGAGGAGCGGATGAAGGCGGTCACGGGAGGGCTGCACCTGCCCGGGGTCACCCTGTAGCCGACACCCATGTACGCCGCCCCTGTTGCCCGGCTGATCGAGGCCCTGACCAAGCTGCCCAGTATCGGGCCAAAGACCGCGCAGCGTCTGGCTTACCACATCCTGCGCATGGCCCCGCAGGACGCGGAGGGGCTGGCCCAGGCCATCCTGGAGGCGCGGGCGCAGACCCGCTACTGCAGCATCTGCTGGAACCTCACCGACGTCGATCCCTGCGCCATCTGCAGCAACCCCCAGCGCACCCCCAGCATCATCTGCGTGGTGGAGGACCCGCGGGACGTGGTGGCCATGGAGCGGACGCGGGAGGTCAGGGGAAGGTACCACGTGCTGCATGGGGCCATCTCCCCGCTGGACGGCGTGGGCCCGGACGACCTGAAGATCGCCGAGCTCCTGGACCGGGTGCGCCGGGAGCAGGTGCAGGAGGTCATCGTCGCCACCAACCCGCGGGCGGAGGGCGAGGCCACGGCCCTCTACCTGGCCAAGGTGCTCAAGCCCCTGGGCGTCAAGGTGACCCGTATTGCCCACGGCGTACCCGTAGGTGCCGACCTGGAGTACGCCGACGAGGTGACCCTGGCCAAGGCCCTGGAGGGGCGGCGCGAGATCTAACAGGGCCATCTCAAAGAACGTCCGGGTAGGCCAGGCGCTCTGGCCTCATCGGGCGGTCCCGGGGGGATTTTGATATAATTACCTCGTGATATTTTCTTTGTACTGCGGGGTCCGGCGATGCTGATCACCGCCCGGAGAAGTGGCATTGCTATCAAGGCCAAGCTCTTCCGCGGGCTGGCCGATCCGTCGCGCCTCTCCATCATGGAAGCCCTCCGTCGTGGCCCGCTGACTGTCGGCGAGATCGCCGCCGCTACCGGCCTTAGCCAGCCTAATACATCCAACCACCTGGCCTGCCTGCGCGACTGTGGCCTGGCGGTCAGCGAGCAACGGGGGCGGCATGTCCACTATCGGTTGAGCGATGCACGCGTGGAGGCGCTTCTCCGGCTGGCCGACGAGCTGCTGGCCGACGTGGCCAGAGGCATCTACGAGTGCACCAGGTTCGAGGTACCTCCGTCCCGGTGATGCGCGGCGCACATACCGTCGAGATCCCCATCAAGGGCATGGACTGCGCCGACTGCGCCGGACATGTCCGGAGGGTGATTGCCAGCCTGCCCGGGGTCCATTCCGTGGACGTCTCCCTGGCCGGGGAGAAAGCCGTCGTACGGTTTGACCCGAGCCGCGCGGATCTCCCGATGATCGCGCGGGCGGTTGAGGGGGCCGGATACGCCGTGGGTGCACCCGTGGCCACCACTTCCCATCGGTCCGCCTCTGTTCAGGAGCGGTTCCACCGGCCGGTCCTCCTGCTGCTGGGGACCGTCTTCGGCGTCGTCCTCTTCGTGGTTGTGGTCGGTGAGTGGCTGGGCCTCCTGGAAGCTCTCACCCGCCGCATCCCCCTGCCTCTGGGCGCAGCGGCAGTCCTGGCCGCCGGTTTCCCGGTCTTCCGCAACGTCGCCCGCGCGGCGTGGCGACGCCAGGTAACTTCGCACACCCTGATGACCGTGGGTGCGCTGGCTGCGCTGGCCGTGGGGGAATGGGCCAGCGCAGCCGTGGTGGTCTTCTTCATGCGGGTCGGCGACTACGTGGAGCGTTTCACCACCGAGCGGGCGCGCCGGGCCCTGCGCACCCTGGCCGCCATGGCCCCGCAGCGGGCCCGCGTGGAGCGGGGCGGGGTAGAAGTGGAGATCCCCGTGGAGCAGGTCCGGCCCGGGGACACCGTGATCGTACGGCCCGGGGAACAGATCCCGGTGGACGGCGAGGTGGTGGGCGGGCAGGCCACAGTGGACCAGGCTTCCATCACCGGTGAGTCCATGCCGGTGGAGGCGGGACCGGGCACGCGGGTCTTCGCCGCGACCACGGCTCGGCTGGGCAGCCTTCGCGTGCGCGCCACCCACGTGGGCCGTGATACGACGTTCGGACGGGTGGTCACACTGGCAGAGCAGGCCGACCTGCACCGCGGCCGGGTACAGCGCGTTGCCGACCGCTTCGCTGGCTACTACCTCCCCGTCGTAACCGGCATCGCCGCGCTCACCCTGGTGCTACGCCGTGACCCGCTGGCCGCAGCCGCTGTCCTGGTGGTCGCCTGCTCCTGCTCATTCGCCCTGGCCACGCCCATCGCCGTGCTGGCCTCCATCGGCGCCGCGGCCCGCCGCGGCCTGCTGATCAAGGGGGGAAGGTACCTGGAAGCCCTGGCCCGCGCCGACGTGTTACTGATCGACAAGACCGGCACGCTGACCCTGGGCCGCCCTCGGATCACCGACGTCGTGCCGCTGAACGGGGCCACGCCGGAGGAGTTGCTCTCCCTGGCCGCCTCCGCCGAGCGCTACTCAGAGCATCCGCTGGCGGAGGCGGTACGCTCGGCGGCCCGTGACCGTCGCCTTCCGCTCGCATACCCCGAGGAGTTCATCGCCATCCCCGGGCAGGGGGTGCAGGCGCGCGTCGACGGCCACGCCGTGGCAGTGGGCAGCAGGCGACTTGTCCCCCCAGAGGGAGCGGATGGGCCCGAGCAGACCGGCGCCGCTCTGGAGGCCGCGGGTAAGACGGTGCTCTACGTGACTCGCGACGGGGAGCTGGTCGGCCTGCTGGCCGCCGCGGACACCCTCCGGCCCGAAGTCCCATCCGCGCTGGCTGCAGTGCGCCGGCTGGGTGTGCAGCAGATTGAGCTGCTCACGGGGGACACCGAGCAGACCGCGGCTGCGCTGGCCCGGGAGCTGGACATCCCCTACCGCGCCCGCCTCCTCCCCGAGGACAAGATCACCGCGGTTCGTGCCTACCAGGCAGGGGGGTACACCGTAGTCATGGTGGGCGATGGGGTGAACGACGCGCCGGCGCTGGCCGCGGCGGATGTGGGGATCGCCATGGGGGTGGCCGGCACAGACGTGGCCATGGAGGCGGCGCACGCGGCCCTGCTGCGCGAGGACTGGACGCTCGTTCCCGAGTTGTTCCAGATCGCCCGGCGGACCATGGGTGTGGTGCGGACCAACATCGCCTTCACCGCGGCCTACAATCTGGCCGGACTGACCCTGGCCGCCCTGGGCATCCTCCCCCTCATCCTGGCCGCAGCCGCGCAGTCGCTGCCCGACCTGGGCATTCTGGGCAACTCGGCGCGGTTGCTGCGGCCAGCGCGACGCGCGGTTATTGCCGCGGACTGAGCGGGGCACTATACTGGCCTGCGGGACGATGCTGATGGAGTTCCACAGCCCGACACACGGGAAACTGAGCTTCCAGGAGATGTTCCGCCGCCTGGTGGGCTACATCGAGGAGGACCCCGAGCAGCAGTATCACCTGATCATCGGGACCGACTCGGTGCTTGGGGAGGAGACCACCTTCGTGACCGCCGTCGTCGTCCACCGCGTCGGGCACGGGGGGCGCTACTTCTACCGCAAGCAGCGCAACCGTAAGATGGGAAGCCTGCGGCAGCGGATCCTCTACGAGACCTCCCTCAGCCTGGAGACGGCCAGCAGGATAGCCGGAGAGCTGGCCCGCAACGGCCACTCTCAGCTCCCGGTAGAGATCCACCTGGACGTGGGTGAGCGGGGCGAGACCCGCACCATCATCCGTGAAGTCATCGGCATGGTCACCGGCTCGGGGTTCGCCGCCGTGACCAAGCCCGACGCCTACGGCGCCAGCAAGGTCGCGGACAAGCACAGCAAGTAGCTGCCGGCTACATGACCGGCGCACGAGCTGGGGCGCGGGCGCCTTCCCTTCGGCCCCGACGGGCTCAGCGTGGGGCTGGGGGGCGGAGGACCTCCCGTCCGCCCATGTATGGCACCAGGACCCGGGGGATGCGCACGCTGCCGTCCTTTTGCTGGTAATTTTCCAGCACGGCGATCAGGGCCCGGCTGGTGGCAACGGCCGTCCCGTTCAGCGTGTGCACGAACTGCGTCCGGCCGCGCCCCATGCGGAAGCGCACCCGCAACCGCCGCGCCTGGAAGTCGGTGGTGTTGCTGCAGGAGGTGACTTCGCCGTACTCGCCGCGTCCCGGCATCCACGCTTCGATGTCGTAGGTCTTGGCTGAGGCCAGCCCCAGGTCGCCGGTGCACAGGAGTACCACACGGTAGGGGATCTCCAGCGCCTGCAGGATCGCTTCCTCGATGGACAGGAGGAACTCATGCTCCTCCCAGGAGCGGTCGGGATGGCAATATGAGAACATCTCCACCTTGTCGAACTGGTGCACCCGGAAGAGGCCGCGGATCTCCCGGCCGTAGGATCCGGCCTCGCGGCGGAAGCACCAGGAGAGGCCGGCCAGGCGGATGGGCAGGCGCTCCCCCTCCAGCACCTCGTCCATGTAGTAGCCAGCCAGGCTGTGCTCGGAGGTCCCGATCAGCGCCAGGTCGTCCGATGGGATGTAGTAGGTCTGCAGCGGGTCCAGCTGGGGCCCGCCCCAGGCCCCGGTAATCACCTCAGGCCTGACCAGCACGGGGGTGATGACCGGGAGAAAGCCGCGCGCCAGCAGCACGTCCAGCGCGTAGCGCATCAAGGCCATCTCCAGCAAGACTCCGTCGCCAACCAGGTAGTAGAAGCGCGAGCCGGCCACCTTGGCCCCCCGCTCCAGGTCCAGGATGCCCAGGCGCGTGCCGATCTCCACGTGGTCCCGCGGCGGGAAGTGAAACGTTGTCGGCTCGCCCCAGGTGCGCACCGTGACGTTGCCCGAGGGACCCGGGCCCACGGGCACGCTGGGGTGAGGCAGGTTGGGCAGCAGGCGCAGCAGCGGGTCCAGCTCCTCCTCCACCTGGCGCAGGGCCGCCTCCAGGGCGTCAAGCCGCTCGGACAGCTCCCGCGCCGCGGCGATGCGAGCCTGCTGCGCGTCACTATCCAGCCGGGCGATCTCCGCAGACGCCCGCTTGTGCTCCGCCCGCAGGGCCTCGATCTCCTGGAGCTGCGCCCGCCGCTGCCGGTCCACTTCCAGGATGCGGTCCACCAGCGAGGCGTCCCCGCCCCGGGCGCGCAGCGCCCCTCGGACGACCTCCGGCTGCTGACGGATCACCTTGAGCTCGAGCATGCCTCCCTCCCTGAAAACCAAAATCCCGCCTCTGCTGCAGAGACGGGATCCTCCCGCGGTGCCACTCTGATTCCGCCCCGTGGCCCGGCACCGTCCAACGGCGCGCCGTACGGAACGGCTCTTCCTGCGCGATCTCGGGCGCCCCCGGGGGAGCTTCGCCGCGCTGGCTCGCCCCCGGCTCAGGAGTCGGAAGCTCCTCCGGCCTCCGTCCCATCGCCCGGAGGCTCGCTGCGTGGAGGAAGCAGAACTCCGTCCTTGCCGTTTAGGTCCATGGTATCGGAGGCCACCCGTGAAATCAAGCGTCCGCGTTGCCTCAGAATAAATCTAAGCCAGGCCGGGGCCCTTGCCTCATAATTAGCCGGGCACTGTCTCCTGCTGCGTCAGAGGAGAAACAACGCGGCAAAATACGCCAGCAGGAGGACCAGCCCCAACGGGATTCCCCACCGCGCCCAGGCGCGGCTGCGGATCTTCAGTTTGTTCGCGGCGATGATGTTGGGGATGTTGCCGGGGATGAGCATGCCGCCGCTGATCAGCAGGCCCATCAGCACGGCCCGCACCTGCAGCGGCGACATCTGCGGGCTCACCTCCGCCGCGGTGAGGGTGGCGTTGTCCAGAATGGCCGAGACCATGTTGATCCAGTACAGCAAGCGAGCGTCGAGGCGGATGACGAACCGGTCGATGAGCGGCTTGAACCCCTCTCCCAGCAGTGTCAGCGCCATCACGAAGAAGAAAACCCGCAGCGCCCTGCCCGCGACGGTCCGGTAGGTCTCGGTCCCGGCCTCCTCCGAGAGACTCGGCCCCCTGTAGCGAAGCGGCAGGAGCGCGGCGGCGGCGCCCAACACGACGATCCCCGGGATCACCCACAGCCCGAGCAACCTCATCAAGAACCAGAAGTCCTCCCCAAGCTTGGCGGTGGCGATCGTGGAGAGCGGCTCGCCGATCGGAGTGAGTGCCGCCCCCAGACCGATGACCATGCAGGCCAGGACCACCAGACGCGTCTCATCATCCTCTCGAAACTGCATTGCCCCGATCAACTCGACCAGAACCAGGGAGGCGATGATCACCGTGATCACGCTGCTGATCAACCCCAGCGCCGTGACCAGGATGGCCACGACCAGGCGCATCGGCATCACCGTACGCAGGCGGATGAGCAGGTCAGCGATGGAACCGCGCAGCCAGTGGAAGACCAGCCCGGAGACGAAGACGGCAAGCGTGATGGGGATCGGGTCAGTGAGCGCAGCGCGGACGAGGTGCCCGTCCAGGGCCTGGGCCGCCAGCGCGGCGGTAAGGCCCATCATGAACAGAAACGCCTCGAGGTTCTGCTCCACCAGGTGGGAGACCAGCGGGAGGATCAGGACGACCAGCAGGATGAGGAAGTCGATGACGATGACGACGTCCACTATACGTCGAAGAGGACGCGCGCCGACCAGCCGTCCCCGCGCTCCAGGCGCAGGCCGTGGTAGGTGGCCGCCTTGACGTCCAGCCGGAACCGGTGCCGCTGCGGGTCGACGGGCTCTCCGGCCAGCCGGGCCTGCACCCGCGTCGACGTCACCTCCTCCACCAGGAACTCCCTGGGGAGGAACTCATCGGCGTTGAGGACCACCAACAGGTCGTTCAGCCACGCCACCAGTAGCCCTTCCAGATCGTCGGCTGCGACCACCCGCGGCCGGCACTCGCGCACCTGCACCGTGGCCGGGTCGACGATGAAGTGGAACATGCCGCGGGCGGCGTTGGCGAAGAGCTCAGGGAGGTCGCGGCCGTAGGCCACAATGCCCGCCTCCGCAGGGTGGTCGAACACCTCGAAGGGCACACTGGACGCGGTCATGGGCAGGATGCCGGAGCCATGACGGTGGGACACCGGAGCCATCATAGCAGCAGGCGCTGGGGCGTCATAGCAGGAGGCGCCGGCCCGGTGCTACAATGAGCCCCGCCGCGCCTGGCATCGGGGAGAGGAGGTCGCGGATGGAAGACCAGCGGGAGCGCATCCGGCTCACCGCCATGGTCGCCTGCGCGGGCTGAGCGTCCAAACTCGGCCCCGCCGACCTGGCGCAGGTCCTGCGCTCTGTGCCACAACCCAGTGACCCCAACCTGCTCCTGGGCCTTTCTGCGCGCGACGACGCCGCGGTCTACCGGCTCAGCGACGACCTGGCCCTGGTGCAGACCGTGGACGTCTTCACCCCGGTGGTGGACGACCCGTACCACTACGGGGCCATCTCCGTGGCCAACGCCCTCTCCGACATCTACGCCATGGGGGCCCGCCCCCTGCTGGCCCTGAACATCGCCGGGTTCCCCCGGAGCAAGTTGCCGCTGGAGGTCCTCAGCGAGATCCTCCGCGGCGGGGCGGATAAGGCAGCGGAGGCCGGTGTCCTCATCGTGGGCGGCCACACCATCGACGACCCAGAGCCCAAATACGGCCTGGCGGTGACCGGCACCGTGCACCCGGAGAAGATCGTTACCAAAGCCGGCGGGCGTCCCGGGGACAAGCTACTGCTGACAAAGCCCCTGGGCCTGGGGGTCATCACCACGGGAATCAAGCAGGGAAAGACCCCGTCCCAGGTCGCCGCGGAAGCGATCCGCGTGATGGAGACCCTCAACCGCGCCGCCTCCGAGGCCATGGTTGAGGTGGGGGTGCACGCCTGCACCGATGTCACCGGCTACGGTCTGCTGGGGCACCTTCACGAGGTGACGGTCTCCAGCGGCCTGGCCGCCCGCGTCCGCGCCGGCGCCGTCCCCATCCTGGCGCAGGCCCACGCCCTCGCTCGGGCGGGGGCCATCGCCGGGGGCACTGCCCGTAACTTTGAGTTCCTGCAGGACAAGGTCGCCTATGAGGAAGGCGTGGACGAGGAAACCCGCCTCCTGCTGGCCGACGCCCAGACCTCCGGCGGGCTGCTCATGGCCGTCCCCCCCCACCGGGTCGACGCCCTGGAAGCGGCCCTGCGGCAGCGGGACGTCACTCCCATCGCCCGCATCGGCGAGCTGCTCGCCGGACCAGCCGGCCGGATCATGGTGAGCCCGTAAGAGAACCCGCCATCACGCCAACGACACACCCGCAGGGGGGCGGGCTTCCAGTTCTGGCAGCTGCGCTCCTCCAGGAGTCAGGCCAGCATCATCCGCATCGGCTGAAGCTCTCTGGTGAAGGGGTTGAGGACCAGGCCCAGGATCTCCAGCGTGACCGCACCCAGGAGCGCTACATCCCCCGGTTCGCCCAGGATGACAGGGGTATGCCCTTCGCCCTGCGGCAGGATGATGTAGCACTCCGAAACGTCACGCTCCACCGGGGTGCCATCGGCCAGCGAGAAGGTGACGCGTCTCCGTGGCACCAGCCCGAGCTGGCGCCAGACATCCTGGGGAAGCAAAGTGTACGTGGCGCCGCTGTCAACCAGGAAGCGGACAGTCACCTCTTTAGAATCACCGCCCCGGACTGTCCCGTCAATAAAGGTCAGGCCCATAAGGCTCCCCACCTGGACTTCAGCAGGCGAGACGTGAATGCTCTGCTTGCATGATAACACCCGACTCCCCGGAACCAGCACGGCACGCCGGCCGGCCAGGGCATCGTAGAGTCTCTGGCCCACCAGCAGCCGCCCCACCACCAGGACGGGGAGGAGCGGCCACAGCAGGGGCAAGCGCACCGCGATCTGCACCATGACGTCCGCCCCTTCCCGAATGCGCCCCCGCGCGTCGATGCCCAGGACCCGCCGCTCGGCCCGGGCCCGGTCCACCCGGTAGCGCTCCAGAACGCCGGGATGGCGAAAGGAGACGAACTGCACCAGGGAGAGCAGGTCCAGCCTGCTTAGGCGCCGCACGCTGCGGGTGCACAGCGAGCACCAGCCGTCGTAGAGGACGGTGAGCTGCGCCGCGCGGCGCAGGCGGCCGGGAAGGCTGCGGAGTGCACCCACGGCAGCTAGACGGCGCTGCTCCGGCCGAGGATGCCCATGCGGGCGGCCACGAAGAGGTGCTGGTTGGCATAGCCGGCCAGGGGGCCGAAGCGGTCGCGGGCCCACTGCCGGATCTCGCGCGGTATGGCCGGGCGACCCAGGATGGCCTCCACCGCGCGCTGCACCCAGACGTCGACGGGAAAGGCCTCGCCGTGGCCCAGGGCGAACAGCAGCACGCACTCCGCCACCTTCTCTCCAACGCCGGGCAGGGCCAGCAGGACTTTCCGCGCCTGCGGGTAGGGCTGCACCCGCAGCGCTTCCAGGTCTACCCGGCCCTCGGTCACCGCCCGCGCCACTGCCCGGACGTACGGCGCCCGGTAGCCCAGCAGGCACGCCCGCAGCGCTGGCAGGGAGGCATCGGCCAGCCGCTTGGGCGTTGGGAAGGCAAACCGGCCGTCCGCCAGCGGCCGGCCGAAGCGGCGGGAGAGCCGCTCCACGGTCAGGCGTATCTTGGGGATGTTGTTGAAGGCGGACACCACGTAGGAGACCAGGCACTCCCAGGGGTCCTGCCGCATGATGGCGATGCCGCTGGTGTGCTCCAGCGCCCGGCGCAGCACGGGGTCCTTGGACAGCGCCCGCTCCACGGAGCGCAACGGCGCATCCACCGCCAGGTGACGCATCAGCGCCTCCAGCTCCCCCGGGTCCCCACCGCTAACGCGCAGCGCGGGGCCCTCCTGCCGCACCGTCCACACCCGCCCGCGGAAGATGCCCGTGGCCACCCCGTCGCGCACCGTCCAGCGGAACACCTGCCCGCACTGGAGCGTCCGCTGCAGGCTGTAGGGGGGACGCACCCGCACGATTACACCTGCCGGTTTCGCGTCGGGTGGAACCTGTCGTCCGACGCGGGCAGCGGAGGGAAGCGACCCTGTCTCAGAGCGAAAATGGGTCCGCAGCATCGAGGATGCGCCGTGACCAGCTCTCCAGCCGGGGGCGGGCCGCCACCACCTCGGCGGCCGTGGCCAGGCGACCGTGCAGGCGGTCCTCCTCCCGCACCCGCACCGCCGCATCATCTGTCTCCACCACGTAGACCACGCCGAAGTGGACCCGGCTCACCGCCGTATCCTCCTCATTGAGCACACCCACCGGCCGTGCCCGCCACCCACCGGCGATGACCAGCTCCTCGTGCAGCTCGCGTGCCAGCCCGGCGCCCAGCAGGTCCGGCGCGCCGGCCGCGTCCGTCGAGGCAATGTGCCCTCCCACGCCGATGGAGTAGAGGCCGCGCAGCCGGCGCTCCCCACCCCGGACGGACCGCTGAAACAAAAAGATCCGGTCCCGGTGGCGGATGATCAGGTAGGGGATGATCTGCTTCAGCGAGGGATCCCCTTCGACATCCCTGCGCCAGCGGAACTCTCCGTGGCGGTGTATGCGTTCCATGTACGTGTCCACCCCGCCGACGAGAAAACCGTCCAGGCCTCCGGCCGGGAGCAGTCGGGTCCGCGGCACCACTAGGATTAACTCGTCCATGCCCACGGGCAGATCCTCACCGGGAGTCGTCGGGATGGCCAAAGGCCGCTTCGATGGCCGCCTCCTCGGAGGGGGGCACCGCCGCAAAGACCGCCCGCAGCAGCGGCGGGGTGATCACCGTGGTGGCCAGCACCGTGATCACCATGATGGCAAAACCGCGATCCGCCAGCAGCCCGGTCTGCAGACCAATCGCGGCGATGATCAACCCGACCTCGCCGCGGCTGATCATGCCCACGCCGATCCGCAGGGCTTCCGGTCCCGTGAAGCCCGCCAGCCGCGCCCCCGCGCCGCACCCGATCACCTTCCCGGCCACCGCCGCCAGGATGATCAGGAGGGCCAGCGGGATGTCCTGCGCGGCCAGCGCACGGGCGTTGGTCTGTAGGCCAATGCTGACAAAGAAGATGGGTACGAGGAGGGCATAGGTGAACGCCTTCAGGCGGTGCTCCACCTCATGGCGGTACCCCCCCTGGGCGACGAGAACCCCCGCAAGATACGCCCCGGTGATTGCGGCCACACCTCCCAGCGCCTCCGCGCTCCAGGCATAGGCGAGCACGGCGACCAGAGTTGCCGCGAGCAGCCCTTCGCTCACCGGGGCCTGCGCCGCGCGACCGAGCACGCCTCGAAACACGCGCCCCAGCAGAATCGCCACGACGAAGAAAGCGGCCATCCGGAGCACCACGCCGCCCACATCCGCCACGCCGCCGCCCGCCAGGCTCACCGCGACGAACAGCGATAAGATCAGCAGAGCGATGACGTCGTCCACCACCGCGGCGCCAAGAAGCGTCGTCCCTTCTTTTGAATCAAGTTGCCCCAGTTCGATCAGCGTCTGCACGGTGATGCTGACGCTCGTGGCCGCAAGGACGATGCCCATGAACGCGCTCTTCTGCAATCCAAAGCCAAAGGGCAGCGCGACGGCCAGCCCCAAAAGCAGCGGGACCACCACCCCGGCCGCGCCCGCGGCTGCAGCCACGCGCCCCACCGCCCGCATCTGCTCAAGGTCGGTCTCCAGCCCCCCGATGAACATCAGCAGGACCACGCCCAGGTTGGCCAGGAGAAAGACGCCCGCGGCCATGCCCTCGCCGGCGAAGGGCTTCAGGTGCAAAAGGTCGAGCAGCGAGGGCCCCAGGACCACGCCGGCCAGCAGTTCTCCCAGAACCGCCGGCTGACCG
Organism: Armatimonadota bacterium; assembly: GCA_031459715.1. Classification (NCBI taxonomy): domain Bacteria; kingdom Bacillati; phylum Candidatus Sysuimicrobiota; class Candidatus Sysuimicrobiia; order Candidatus Sysuimicrobiales; family Candidatus Humicultoraceae; genus Candidatus Humicultor; species Candidatus Humicultor tengchongensis. The sequence goes on from JAVKIA010000034.1 coordinate 18,509, forward strand.
AGGCGCAGGCTCAACCACCCTGCTCCCTTGGCTGCGGCCACGATCAGGGCCAGCAGCAGCAGAAAATTCAGGATCTGGTGATGCTCGGGCATGCGAGATCAGGGTTTGCCCAGAGAATTCGCCAAACCCTCGTCATCATCTTGCCCTACAGGCCCACGTCGTGTACACTCCGCGCGAAGGGGAGTAGCCTCGGGGGTGCACCCCGTGCTCGGGCCGTCAGCACGGTCGCCTGCGACCCGGCCCGGCTCTCGTGGCGCATAGCGGGGGCGAGACCTTCGCAGCCTGTCATCGTGGCGGCGGAGGCTCGCCCTTTTCTCTGTCCGGGCGAGCTCCGCGGGGAGGAAAGATCACATGCCGGCCAGTGTCGGGACCCCGCTGCTGTGGGGGACGTTCACCCTCTTCGTCCTGGGACTCCTTGCCCTCGACCTGGGAGTCTTCCACCGGAAGGCACACGCCATCGGCACGCGCGAGGCCCTGGGCTGGAGCCTCTTCTGGATCGCGCTGGCACTGCTCTTCAACGCCTGGGTGGCCCGGTCATTCGGGGCGCAGCGCGGGCTGGAGTTCCTCACCGGCTACCTGATCGAGAAGGCCCTCAGCGTCGACAACATCTTTGTCTTTCTGGTGATCTTCTCGTACTTCTCCGTACCCGCCGCCTACCAGTACCGTGTCCTCTTCTGGGGAATCCTGGGAGCCATCGTCTTTCGCCTCACCTTCATCCTGGCGGGTGCCGCGCTGCTGCAGGCCTTTCACTGGGTGGTCTACCTCTTCGGCAGCCTGCTCCTCTTCACCGCCGTGCGCATTGTCCGCGCCAGGGGCGAGGAGGTACACCCGGAGCGCAACCCGCTGCTGCGCCTGGTCCGCCGCTGCCTGCCCGTGGTCCCCACCTACCAGGGCGCGCGGTTCTTCGTCCGCGTGGGCGGCCGGATCATGGCCACGCCCCTGCTGCTGGTGCTGGTGGTGGTGGAGGCGACGGACATCGTCTTCGCCATCGACTCCATCCCAGCCATATTCGCCGTGACCACGGATCCCTTCATCGTCTACACCTCAAACGTCTTCGCCATCCTCGGCCTGCGCGCGCTCTTCCTCCTGCTGGCCGGCGTGCTCAACCGCTTCCGCTACCTGAAGGTGGGCCTGGGGCTGGTGCTGGCCTTTGTGGGGACCAAGATGCTCCTCGGCGACCTCTACGATATCCCCATCGGCGTCTCGCTGGCTGTGGTGGCGGCGCTGATCGGTGGCGCGGTGACGGCGTCGCTGCTGCGGCCTCCCGGCCGGCCGCCCCTCCCGGTCCACCTCCATGACGGCGCGCCGGTCTCCGCCCCCTTTGCCGATGGTGAATCCCCGACGCAGGTATAGCTAGCAAGCAGTCATGCAAGTATCTCAAGGGCGCCGAACCACTGTGGCCAGGGCAGCGCGGAGGCGTCCCAGGAGATCCGCCATGCCCTCCTCGGCGTCGGCCGCCCGCTCCACCAGGTCCACCAGCGCGCTGCCCACGATCACCCCGTCGGCCACCTGCCCGACGGCCTGGGCCTGCTCCGGCGTGGAGATGCCGAAGCCCACGCACACCGGGAGCGTGGTCCGGGCCTTCACCCGCCCCACCAGGCCCATGACCTCCGGGGGCACCTCCGGGCGCGCTCCGGTCACCCCGGTGAGGGAGACACAGTAGAGGAATCCCCGGCTGCGCTCGGCGGCCAGCACGACGCGGGCGTCCGAGGTGGTGGGCGCCACCAGGAAGACGGTGTCCAGGTCGGCGTCACGGGCGGGGGGAATCAGCCCGTCGGCCTCATCCACCGGAAGGTCGGGAACCACAAGCCCGTCTACGCCTGCCGCGCGAGCTTCGCCGCAGAACTGCTCCACCCCGAACTGCACCACGGGATTGAAGTAGGTGAGCAGGACCACAGGGATGTCGACGCCTCGGCGCAGGCCCCTCACCAGGTCCAGGACACCCTCCAGCGTCATCCCCGCAGCCAGCGCCCGCTGGCCGGCCCGCTGGATCGTGGGACCGTCGGCGATGGGGTCGGAGAAGGGGACGCCCACCTCGAGAATGTCAGCCGCCCTGGCGGCGGCGCGCAGCAGCCGCGCGCTGCGCGCCGGGTCCGGATCACCGGCCATCAGGAATGCGACCAGGGCCGGACGGTCCAGTCGGGCAAAGACTTCAGTGATCCGGCTCACCGCTCCTCTCCAGGGCGCGGGCCACCACCTCCACGTCCTTGTCCCCGCGCCCGGACAACCCCAGGACCACCACGGCCTCCCGCGGCAGGGTCGACACCAGCCGTGGGAGGTAGCCGATGGCGTGGGCCGGCTCCAGCGCCGGGAGGATGCCTTCAGTCCGCGCCAGCAGGCGGAATCCCTCCAGGGCCTCCTCATCCGTCACCGCCACATACTCCGCCCGCCCGCTCTCCTTGAGGCAGGCGTGCTCCGGTCCGACGGCCGGGTAGTCCAGGCCGGCCGAGATGGAATGGGTGGGGCGCACCTGCCCGTACGAGTCCTGCAGCAGGTAGGTGAGCGCCCCGTGCAGCACCCCGGGCCGGCCGGCGGTCAGGGTGGCGGCGTGCCGCCCGCTCTCCAGGCCATGGCCGCCGGCCTCCACCCCGACCAGCCGCACCGGGTCATCGCGGAAGGCGTGGAAGAGCCCGATGGCGTTGGAACCTCCGCCCACACAGGCCACCGCCACATCGGGGAGACGTCCCTCAGCCTCCAGCACCTGCGCCCGCGCCTCTTTCCCGATCACCGACTGGAGGTCGCGGACGATGGTGGGGTAGGGGTGGGGGCCGACCACCGACCCGATGACATAGAAGGTCGTGTGCACGTTGGTCACCCAGTCGCGCAGCGCCTCGTTGATGGCATCCTTGAGGGTGCGGCTCCCCGAGTCCACCGGCACCACCTCCGCGCCCAGAAGACGCATGCGCACCACGTTGAGGTGCTGCCGCGCCATATCCTCTGTGCCCATGTAGACCACGCACTGCAGCCCCAGCAACGCCGCCGCCGTGGCTGTGGCCACACCGTGCTGGCCGGCGCCGGTCTCGGCGATGATCCGGTTCTTGCCCATGGCCTGTGCCAGCAGGGCCTGTCCTAAGGCATTGGTGATCTTGTGCGCGCCGGTGTGCAGGAGGTCCTCGCGCTTCAGGTAGATGCGGAGGGCACCCAGCGCCCGGGAGAGGCGGGCGGCGAAGAACAGGGGGGTGGGCCGCCCGGCGTAGGTCCGCAGGTACTGGCGGTACCGCTCCCCGAAGGTGCCGTCCCGGCGCAGGCGAGCGTAGGCCCCCTCCAGCTCCTCCAGGGCCGGGATCACCGTCTCCGGAACGAACCGCCCGCCGAACGCGCCGAAGTAGCCGCGCCGCCCGGCAGCCGCTCCCCTCACCGCAACGCCATCCGGCATTCCCACCGCCGCACCGCCTCGATGAAAGCCCGGATTTTCTCCGGGTCCTTGCGCCCGTCCGTCTCCACGCCGCTGCTGACATCCACCGCGTAGGGGCGGACAACTTCCAGCGCCTCGGCCACATTCTCCGGGGTGAGCCCGCCGGAGAGGACCACAGGCACGCGCTCGCTCAACCCGCGCGCCAGGGACCAGTCGAACGGCCTCCCCGTGCCCCCGGCTGCGCCCGTCACGCACGTGTCCAGCAGCACGGCCGAAGCCCCCCGGTAGCGCTCCAGCGCCTCCGTATCCAGCCGGTGGCCCACCCGCACCGCCTTCACCACCCGCAGGCCCTGGGCGCGCAGCGCCGCCACCTCTTGCGGTGTCTCCTCCCCATGAAGTTGCACCGCGTCCAGGGGGATGCCGTGGGCCACGGTCAGTACCTCCTCCACCGGCGCGTCCACGAAGACCCCCACCGCGGCCACGAAAGGCGGCAGAACGGCGGCGATCTGCTCCGCCTGCGCTACCGTCACCCTGCGCCGGCTCTCCGCGAACACCAGTCCCACCGCATCTGCGCCCGCCGCGGCCGCTGCCCGCGCCACCTCGGGACTGGTCACCCCGCAGATCTTGACCCTGACGCGCGGCCTCACCTGCGGATGCCCGCCCCCACCGCCTTGGCGAAGTAGTCCATGTGCATGTGCGCCTTCATCAGCTCCAGGGTGCGGGCCGCCTCCTCCCGCGCGCGGCGGCACCCTTCCGCCAGGATATCGTCCACGATCTGCGGGCGGGTGCTGTACTGCCGCCGCCGCTCCCGGATGGGCTCGAGGAAGGCGTTGAGGGCGCGGGCCAGGCGCTGCTTCACCTCCACGTCCCCCACCGCGCCCCTGCGGTAGCGCTCCTTCAGCTCGGCCACCTCCTCTTTGTCCGCGTTAAAGGCGTCGTGGTAGACGAAGACCGGATTCCCCTCCACATGTCCGGGGTCGGTGGGGTGAATGCGCCTGGGGTCGGTGTACATGCGCATCACCTTCTGTGTTACCTCCCGCTCGTCGTCGGAGAGGAAGATGGCGTTGCCCAGCGACTTGCTCATCTTCGCCTTCCCGTCGATCCCTGGGAGGGTGGGGACGTCTCCGATGAGCGTCTGGGGCTCAGGGAAGAGCGGACCGAACAGCTCGTTGAAGCGCCGCGCGATCTCCCGGGTCAGCTCCAGGTGCGATGCCTGGTCTTTGCCCACAGGGACGATCTCCGCCCGCACGCTGAGGATGTCCGCCGCCTGGAGGATGGGGTAGGCCAGCAACCCCACCGACGGCTGGGCGATGTGCAGGTCGCGCATGACCTCCTTCAGCGTGGGCACCCGCTGTGCCCGCGGAACCGTCACCAGCATGGAGAAGATCAGGGCGATCTCCGGGATCTGTGGCACCCGCGACTGGAGGAAGATCGTGGCCTTCTGCGGGTCTATACCCACGCTGAGATAGTCCAGGACGATGTCGCGGATGTTCTGTTCCACCTCTTCCAGGCCCTCCAGGCGCGTGGTCAGCAAGTGGTAGTCCGCCAGGAAGAAGTAGCACTCGTACTGGTCCTGCAGGCGCACCCGGTTGGCCAGGGTGCCCACGTAGTGACCCAGGTGCAGCCTGCCGGTGGGACGGTCACCGGTGAGGAGTCGACTGTGCTTCACGCTCGTTCCCTCCATTCAGCAGGGCCCGCACCGCGGCGGCGGGCCGCTCGCTCCGCATCAACGCTGTCCCCACCAGCACCCCGTCAGCGTAGGGACGCAGACGAGCCACATCCGCCGCGGTGTGGATGCCGCTCTCGCTGACCACCAGCACGTCCCGCGGGAGGCGAGCCCGCACGCGGGCGGTGGTCTCCAGGTCGACGGCAAAGGTCCGCAGGTCCCGGTTGTTTATGCCGATCAGGCCTGCCCCCGCCCGCAGCGCCGCCTCAGCCTCCTCCTCGCTGTGCACCTCCACCAGCGCCGCCATCCCCAGGTCGGTGCACAGCTCCACCAGCCCCGCCAGTGAGGGGGCCTCCAGCAGAGCCGCGATCAACAGCAGGGCGTCGGCACCCAGGGCCCGAGACTCGTAGACCTGGTAGGGCTCCAGCACGAAGTCCTTGCGCAGCACGGGGACCGGCACCGCGGCCCGCACCGCAACCAGATCCTCCACGCGTCCACCGAAGAAGCGCCCGTCCGTGAGCACGGAGATGGCCCGTGCCCCGCCAGCCACGTACTCCCGGGCCAGGGCGGCCACATCCACCTGGGAGCGCAGGACGCCGGATGCCGGTGAGCGGCGTTTGATCTCGGCGATCAGCGCCAGGTCGCCAACGCGCAGCACGCCGGCGAAGTCCCGCGGCGGAGGCGCCCGGCGGGCCTGTTCTCGCACCGTGGCCGGGGAGACCATGGCTGCAGCCACGGCCACCTCCAGGCGCTTGTGCGCCGCGATCTGCTCCAGCAGCGACACCGTCCTCATCCCTCCGCCAGGCGGGTGCGCAGGCGCAACCCTTCCAGACGCTCGTAGGCCGCGCCGGAGTCGATGGCCCGGGCGGCCAGCACCATGCCCTCTCGCAGGTCCCCGGCCAGGTCGGCGACCAGCAGCGCCGCGGCCGCGTTGAGCAGGACGATCTCCCGTGCCGGCCCGGGCTCGCCGCGCAGTACGGCCTCCGTGATCCGCGCGTTCTCCTCCGGCGCGCCGCCCGCCAGAGCCTGGGCCGGAGGCGGCGTAAGACCCAGCTCTCCTGGCTCCACCACGTACGTGCGCACACTTCCGTCCGCGACCTCACAGACTTGGGTCGGTCCCAGGGTGGAAAGCTCGTCCATCCCGTCGCCGTGCACCACCAGGGCGCGCCGCGCACCCAGCTCGGCCAGGACCCGGGCCATGAGCTCGGTCAGCGCCGGATCGTAGGTGCCCACCAGGTAGCGTCGCGCGCCGGCGGGGTTGGTCAACGGGCCCAGGATGTTGAAGACCGTGCGGATGCCGATCTCCCGACGGGGACCCGCGGCGTGCCGCATCGCCGGGTGGTAGAGCGGGGCAAAGAGAAATCCGATGCCGATGTCCTCGATGCACGCGGCCACGACCCGGGCATCCACCTGGATGTTCACGCCCAGGGCCTCCAGCACGTCCGCCGCCCCTGAGCGACGGCTCACCGCGCGGTTGCCGTGCTTGGCCACGTAGGCACCGGCTCCCGCCACCACGAACGCGGTGGTGGTGGAGACGTTAAAGGTGCTCACCTGATCGCCGCCGGTGCCAACCACATCCACCAGCTCATCCACCCGGGGACGGATCCGCTGCGCCCGCTCGCGCATGGCCCGGGCACAACCGGCAATCTCCTCCACCGTCTCTCCCTTCATCCGCAGGGCGGTGACGAAGGCGGCGATCTGGGCGGGCGTGGCTTCTCCATCCATGATCACGCCCAGCGCGGCGTGAGCCTCCGCCTCGCTGAGGTCCTCCCCGGCGACGACGCGGCGGATGGCCTCCCGCAGGTCCACGCTATCCACCTCCCGCTCCCGGCGCCACGGAGCGACGGGCCACAGGGGCGTCCCGGGCTCCACCCCCCAGCCCGGCCAGACGGAGGAAGTTGGCCAGGAGCTGCCGCCCGTGCGGCGTAAGGACCGACTCCGGGTGAAACTGCACCCCCTCCACGGGATAGTTCCGGTGCCGCAGGCCCATCACCGTACCGTCCTCCAGGGAGGCGCTAACCTCCAGGACCTCGGGGAGGGAGGCGCGCTCCACGATCAGGGAGTGGTATCGCGTGGCCTGGAAGGGGCTGGGGATGTCCTGAAAGATGGTGCGGCCGTCGTGGAAGATAGAGGACACCTTGCCGTGCACCGGCGCCGCGCCGCGGCACACCACCCCACCATAGGCTGCACCGATGCACTGGTGTCCCAGGCAGACGCCGAGGATGGGCACCCGCGGACCGAGACGGCGGATGATCTCCAGGCCCACTCCCGCCTGCGCAGGCGTCCCCGGCCCCGGGGAGATGACCACTGCCGCGGGAGCCAGCGCCTCCAGCGTGCCGACATCCACCGCGTCGTTGCGGAACACCAGCACGTCGAATCCCGGGCGTCCCCGGTCATCCCCGGCCTCCTCGGCCAGGGCACCCAGGTACTGCACCAGGTTGTAGGTGAAGGAGTCGTAGTTGTCGATCACCACCACGCTGGCCATCATGTCGCCCCTCCGCCTTCCCGGTACCGCCGCCCCGCCAACTCCAGCGCCCGCAGCAGCGCCTTGGCCTTGTTCACCGTCTCTACGTACTCGCGCTCCGGAACCGAGTCGGCCACGATCCCGGCGCCCGCCTGGAGGTAGGCACGGCCCCCGGCAAGGACGATGGTGCGGATGGTGATGCAGGTGTCCATGGTCCCGGAGAAGCCCATGTAGCCCACCGCTCCGGCATAGGGCCCCCGTGCCACCGGCTCCAGCTCGTCGATGATCTCCATGGCCCGCACCTTGGGCGCCCCGGTCACCGTACCGGCGGGGAAGCAGGCCCGCAGCACATCCACCGCATCGCAGCCAGGCCGCAGACGGCCGCGCACGTCGCTGACCAGGTGCATGACGTGGGAGAAACGCTCCACGGCCATCAGCGTATCCACCTGCACGCTGCCGTAGCGGCACACCCGACCCAGGTCGTTGCGCCCCAGGTCCACCAGCATCACGTGCTCCGCGCGCTCC
>JAVKIA010000035.1 GCA_031459715.1 Armatimonadota bacterium
GCGGCAACAAGTACGCTCCCAACCCCGCCCTGACCGCAACGTGGCCGGAGGTCTTCATCTCCATGGGCCTGACCGCCGAGCTGGTGGCCAAGCGCTTCCACATCAGCCGGGAGGAGCAGGACCGGTTCAGCCTGCGCAGCCACCAGCGCGCCGCCGCCGCCATCGCCGCCGGCAGGTTCGCCGACGAGATCCTGCCGCTGGAGGTAACGCGCTGGGAGGAGGAAGACGGGCGGCCCCGAAAGCGACAGGTCACCTTTGCCGTCGACGAGGGAGTGCGCACCGACACCTCGCTGGAGAAGCTGGCCGCCCTCCCTCCGGTCTTTGCCAGGGATGGGGTGATCACGGCGGGCAACGCCTCCCAGACCAGCGACGGAGCCGCCGCCGTGGTGGTCGCGGCGCCGGAGGTGGCAGCGCGGCTGGGCGCAAAGCCCCTGGGCCTCTTCCGTGCCTTCGCCGTCGCCGGGGTGCCGCCGGAGATAATGGGTATCGGCCCGGTGGAAGCCATCCCCAAGGCGCTGCGCCAGGCGGGGCTGCGTCTCGAGGACCTGGACCTGATCGAACTAAACGAGGCCTTCGCTGCCCAGGCGCTGGCGGTGGTGCGGGCCCTGGAGCTGAACGAGGAGCACCTCAATATCAACGGCGGCGCCATCGCTCTGGGCCACCCTCTGGGGGCCACGGGGGCCCGCATGACCACCACCCTGCTGTACGAGATGCAGCGCCGCCAGGCGCGATACGGTATGGTGACCATGTGCATTGGCGGCGGGATGGGTGCGGCCGGGATTTTCGAACGGCCGTAGATGCCGCGGGAGTTCCGCCCTCCGGGGCGGCGCGGTCGCGGTTTCCAGCGAAAGCGGTCGCGGTTTCAGCGAGAAGGGGAAGGCGAGGGAGGCCCCATGGAGACGCAGACAGCACTGACCACGCGCGGCGGCGGGTTCCTCCTGGCGGAGGGCGATCCACTGGCGGTCTTCACCCCTGAGCGGTTGAGCGAGGAGCACCGCCTGGCAGCGCGCTCCGTCACCGAGTTCCTGGAGCGCCAGGTCCTGCCGCAGACCGCAGCGCTGGAGGGCAAAGACTGGGAGCTGACGCGGCGGCTGCTGCGGGAGCTGGGGGAGCTGGGCTTTCTGGGGACGGAAGTCCCCGAGGCCTACGGCGGTCTGGGCCTGGACAAAATCACCTCCCTGGTGATCGCTGATGCCCTGGGGCCGGCGTCCTCCTTCGCCGTCTCGGTGGGCGCGCACGTGGGCATCGGCATGCTGCCCATCGTCTTCTTCGGCAACGAGGAGCAGAAGCAGCGCTTCCTGCCGCGGATGGCCCGGGGAGAACTGATCGGTGCCTACGCCCTGACGGAACCCACCGCGGGATCGGACGCCATGGCCATCCGCACCAGCGCCGTGCGCACGCCCGACGGCAGCGCCTACCTCCTCAACGGGAGCAAGCAGTTCATCACCAACGCCGCCTTCGCCGACCTCTTCATCACCTTCGCCAAGGTGGACGGCGAGCAGCACACCGCCTTCATCGTGGAGCGGTCCACCCCGGGGCTGAGCATTGGCCCGGAGGAGCACAAGATGGGGATCCAAGGCTCCTCCACCGCCTCCCTCCTCTTCGACAATGCCCGGGTGCCGGCGGAGAACCTGCTGGGCCAGGTGGGGCAGGGCTTCAAGATCGCCATGAACATCCTGAACATGGGCCGCTTCAAGCTGGCCGCCGGCTGCCTGGGGGCGGCACGGGCAACATTCCGCGAGGCGGTCCTCTACGCCCGAGAGCGCCGGCAGTTTGGCCGGCCCATCAGCAGCTTCGGCCTGATCAAGCAGAAGCTGGCGCAAATGGCCATGCGCCTCTACGCCGCCGAGTCCATGGTCTACCGCACCGGCGGGCTGGTGGAGCTGGCCCTGGGCGGGGCGCATGCCAACAGCCAGGCGGTGATGGCCGCGCTGGAGGAGTACGCCGTGGAGTGCTCCATCAACAAGGTCTTCGCCTCTGAGGTGTTGGACTTCGTGGTGGACGAGACAGTCCAGATCTTCGGCGGCTACGGCTTCATCGAGGAATACCCCGCGGCACGTGCCTACCGCGACGCCCGGATCAACCGCCTCTTCGAGGGGACCAACGAGATCAACCGCATGGTCGTCACCGGCATGCTCCTGCGACGGGCGCAGCGCGGGCAGCTGCCCCTGGTGCAGGCGGCGCGGGCGGCCACAGAAGAGCTCCTGGCTCCCCCGGCCGCAGGTGACGGACAGGGCACCGGGCCCCTGGCCGCCGAGCGGCAGCAGGTGGCGCTGGCGAAGAAGGCGGCGCTCTTTACCTCCGGGGTCGCTCTGCAGAAGCACGCCTCCGGTATCGAGGAACAGCAGGAAATTCTGGCCTGGCTGGCCGATATGGTAGCCGAGATCTTTGCCATGGAGAGCGCGGTCCTGCGCGCAGCGCAGGCCGCCGCGGGGGAGGAGACCCTGCACACTCTGCTGGCCCGGGGATACGTACAGGAGGCCCTGCCCCGGCTGGACGGGCTGGCCCGCCAGGTGCTGGCCGCCTCCGCGGAGGGCGAGGACCTGCGCACGGTCCTCGCCGGGCTGCGGCGGTTGCTGCGCTACACGCCGGTGAACACCGTAGCGTTGCAGCGGGCGATTGCCGACCGCGCTGTGGAGGCGGGGCGGTATCCCCTGTAGCCGTCCCCCCAAACCAAGGGAGGCCCCATGAGGATCACCACCGACCCACGCAAGGCCTTTCCGCGCCGTTTCGTCCCGCCCACGGCCAACATGGGCCGCTGGGAGGAGATCGAGCCGCTGGGCCAGGCCCTGCTGGCACGCCAGCCCCAGTCGCCGCAGGCGCTGGAACAGTGGCTGGAGGATACAAGCGAGCTGGCGGCGGCGGTCTGGGAGGAGCGCAACCGGCGCTACATCGCCATGACCTGCCAGACCGATGACCCCGATCGCGAGCGGGCCTTCCTGGCGTTCGTCCAGCAAGTGGAACCCCGGGTGAAGATGCTGGGGCACCGCCTGGACGAGGCTTACCTGCACAACCCGCACCGCACGGGGCTGCCCCCGCGCTACCGCCTTCTGGACCGGCGCATCGAGAACCGCTTCAGCCTCTACCGCGACGAGAACATCCCGCTGGAGGTTAGGGAGAACGAGCTGCGCACCCGGTACCAGAAGGTGAGCGGGGCGATGACCGTGGTCTTTCGCGGGGAGGAGCGCACCCTGCCTCAGATGGCTGTGTTCATGGAGGATCCGGACCGGGCCACGCGGCAGGAAGCCTGGGAGCTGGTCGCCCGGCGGCGCCTGCAGGACAGGGAGATCCTGGAGGATCTCTTCGATCAGCTGCGCGCCGTGCGGCTGCAGATCGCCGCCAACGCGGGGTTCACCTCTTACGTAGACTACATCTTCCGCCGCTACGAACGCTTCGACTACACGCCGCAGGATTGCGTCCGCTTCCACCACGCGGTGGAGGAGCACTTCGTCCCCCTGATGGAGCATCTCCTCCGCCAGCGGCAGCGCCTGCTGGGTGTCGACCGCCTCCGCCCCTGGGACCTGGATGTGGACCCGCTGGGCCGACCGGCGCTGCGGCCCTTCGCCGTGGCAGACGACCTGGTGGCCCGTGCCGAGGAGGTGGTCCGCCGGGTCGACCCTGAACTGGGCGAGCACTTCCGCTTCATGCGGGAGGAGGCGCTGCTGGACCTGGAGAGCCGCAAGGGCAAGGCGCCCGGGGGGTACCAGAGTGAGCTGACGGAAAGGCGCTGGCCGTTCATCTTCATGAACGCGGTGGGGCTGGACCGGGACGTGCGTACCCTGCTGCATGAAGCCGGTCACGCGCTCAACTCCATCGCCGCGCGGGAGGAGCCGCTCCTGGAATACCGGGACCCTCCGCTAGAGTTTGCAGAAGTAGCATCCATGGGCATGGAGCTGCTCTCTGCGCCCCACCTGGAGGTCTTCTACCCGCGGCCGGAGGATCGCCGCCGCGCCTACCGCGAGCGGCTGGAGGGGATCGTCCGCCTCCTGCCCTGGGTCGCCACCGTGGACGCCTTCCAGCACTGGCTCTACGCCCACCCGGCGCACACCCCGGAGGAGCGGCGTTCCGCCTGGGTGGCCACCTACACCCGCTTTCACCGCACGGTGGACTGGAGCGGCTACGAGGAGGCCCTGGGCTACCAGTGGCACCGCCAGCTGCACATCTTCCTCCACCCGCTGTACTACATCGAATACGGCATCGCCCAGCTGGGCGCGCTGCAGGTCTGGCTGCGCTCGCGGACCGACTACCGGGACGCCGTGGCCCGATACCGGGCGGCCCTGGCCCTGGGCGGTACCCGGCCACTCCCGGAGCTGTTCACCGCTGCCGGGGCGCAATTCCGCTTCGACGCGGAGACGGTAGCCCCGCTGGCGGAGGCGCTGGCGGAAGAGCTGGCGCAGATCCCCGATGCCTGACGCCTCCCCGGCCCCGCCTGACGATGGCTGAAGCCCTCCGCCCGCAGGAGCTCGGGCCCCGGATCGGCGCGCCCATCCCGCCGTTCGAGGCCTCCGACCAGTTTGGCCGCCAGCAGACCTTTGAGACCATCCGCGGTGCGTCCGGGGCGCTGATCGTATTCATCCGCAGCGCCGACTGGTGACCCTACTGCAAAGGCCAGCTCGTGGAGCTGGAGCACAACAGGCAGCGGCTGGCGGCAGAGGGCTGGGGGATCTGCGCCATCAGTTACGATCCGGTAGAGGTCCTCCGTGACTTCGCCAGGCGCCGCGGCATCACCTATCCTCTGCTGGCCGACCCGGATTCCCGCATCATCCGCCGCTTCGGCCTCCTCAACGAGGAGATCGAGCCGACCAGCCGGGATTACGGGGTTCCCTACCCGGCGACCTTCCTGGTGGACCAGCGGGGGGCTGTGGTGCACAAGATCATGGAGCAGCACTATATCCACCGCCTGCCCGTGACCACGCTGCTTTTGCGCCTCGGCAAGACCCCCCTCCTTCCGCCGCCGCGCCCGGTCCGGCAGCTCCCCTACCTGGAGATCCTGACCGCGGCCACAGAAACCGCCCTCTACCCCGGCAACCTGGTGACCATTTACGCCGACCTGCAGCCTCATCCGGGGGTAGGCGTGTACGCTCCCGGCGTAGCCGGGTACCAGGGCGTAGCGCTGACGTTAGAACCACAGCCCTACCTGCAGGTCCGCACCGTCCACTATCCCGCGGCGACGGTCCTGCCTGTCCCCATCCCGGGAGAGACGCTGACCGTCTACAACCGCCCGGTGCGAATCAGCGTGGAGGTGGCGCTGGGGAACCGCCTCGAGCTGCAGCCGGTCTACGAGGCCGGTGGCACCCTGGAGATCCGGGGGAAGCTGGCCTTCCAGGCGTGCGACGACCGCGCCTGCTACCCTCCGCAGGAAGTCCCGCTGCTCTGGACCTTCTCGCTGCGCCCTCCGGACCTGGAGCGCCCGCCCGAGGCTTTGCAGTACCGGGAGAAAGGCGCGAAGCGGTAGAAGGCCCTGCGATGAGGTCGGCGGGCTGACCCACGGGGCTCAGAGTACCGGGGGACGGTCTCAGACCACCCGGACGGCTGGGACTCCCGGAGGAGGGCTCAGACCACCGGACGGTGGAGCAGGTCGAGGACCAGCGCAGCCGTCCAGGAGAAGTCCTGCCCGCCTCTCCCCTCTCCGGTGTAGGCATGGAAGTACTCGTAGAACCCCCCCGTGCGCACGAGATCCAGCGTCTCCTCCGCCAGCTCCCGCGCCTCCTCCCGCAGGCCCAGCCGTTCCAGCCCCCGCAGCAGCAGCCAGTTGATGTTCACCCAGACCGGGCCGCGCCAGTAGCGCGCGGGGTCGAAGCCTGGCTGGTCAGGGGGCACAGAGGGGAGGAGGCGGCATCCGTGGCTGCGGCGGCGGTAGCGGGCCGCCATGGCCGCAGCCTGGCCGGCGTCGATGAGCCCGGCAAAGATGGCAACGAGGCCCGCCACTGTGTCCACGGGGATCTGCGCTCCCCGCTGCAGGTCGTAGTCACGGAACAGCTGCGCCTCTTCGCTCCAGAGCGTCCGCCGGTAGGCTTCCCGGAAGGCCTCCAGCTCCTCCTGAGGAAGCGGGGGCGGTTCGTCCAGCGCTGCCGCGATGCTGTTGAGGTCGGTGGCTGCCTGATACCAAATGGCATTAAATAGCGCGTCGTACACGGCAAAGGGCGAGCATGCCAGCACCTCCGGCAGCTCGTAGCCCGCTCCCGTGATGACCTCCACCAGGTACATGTACAGGTCGTAGTCCGCTGCTGTCGGCCGCTCCGCAGCCTGCACCACGGTGGTGTCGGTGCGCCGGTAGGATCGCGACGGCTTGAGGCCCAGGCCCACCAGGTGATCCCAGCGGGGGCTGTTGTCCAGCCCGCTCTCCCAGGGGTGCAGGACAAGGATGAGCGGGGAGCCGCCGGCGGTCCGCCGTTCCGGGAAAAAGCGGACCGAGGCCCGCAGCGGCTCGTAGACCCGCCGCCACCAGGTCATGCGGATATCCACGTCCGGCTGCATCAGGCCCAGCAGGGAGACGGCACTGGCCAGCACCGGGGGCTGGGTGATGCCGCTGGTGCGCTCGCCGGGGTGGCGCACGGGCACTCCCGGCCAGTTCTCCGGGCCGGGGGTGTAGTCGCGCACTGCGGGGTTGTACCGGATATGCGGCACCATGCCGTTTATCCACTGCCCGGCCAGCAGGCTCTCCACCTCGCGGGTCGCCCGGAGCCAGTCCAGGTGCCCCCAGCCCACGGCGATGAAGGCACTGTCCCAGTTCCACTGGTGGGGGTAGAGGCGCGGGCTGGGGCGGGTGTAGTCCCCCAGGTCGTTGGTGCGAAGGACGGCCTCGGCGGCCGCGGCCAGTGCAGCGTCCGACGTGATCATCCGTGGGGTAGGGCCTGACCGCTGCGTGCGTCCATCAGGCGGATGCGCGCCGGATCAAAGCGCAGCCAGACGCAAGAACCCCCGGTCGCGTGGAACTCCACGGCTGTGGTGACCTTCAGCACGGCGCCGCCCGCCTCCACGGTCAGGAGCTGCTGCGGGCCCACCGGTTCCAGCACCAGGACCCGTGCCGGGATGCCCTCCGGCACCGGCTGGAGGCTTACGGCGATATGCTCCGGGCGGATGCCCAGCAGTACCGGGCCGGATACCTCTGCAGAGGTGCGACCGTTGGCGGGAATACTGACGCCGGCCACCTCCACCACCTGCCGGCCCTCCTCCCACCTCAGGATCGCCTCCAGGAAATTCATGGGCGGATTGCCGATGAAGCCGCCCACGAACTGGTTGACGGGTGTGTCGTAGACGCGGGCCGGAGTATCGCACTGGACGATGCGGCCGTCCTTCATCACCGCGATCCGCTCCCCCAGGCTCAGGGCTTCCACCTGGTCGTGGGTCACGTAGACCGTGGTGGAGCGCACCTCGCCGTGGAGGCGCTTCAGCTCGGCGCGCATCTGCAGCCGCAGCAACGCGTCCAGGTTGGATAGTGGCTCGTCCATGAGCAGGACCTGGGGGCGCATGACGATGGCCCGCGCCACCGCCACCCGCTGGCGTTGCCCGCCCGAAAGCTGCCCCGGGTAGCGGTCCAACAGGTGGTCGATCTGCAGGAGGGCCGCTCCCTCTTCCACCCGCTGCCGCACCTCCGCAGGGGGCAGGCGACGCATGCGCAGACCGAAGGCGATGTTGTCGAAGACGGTCATGTGGGGAAAGACGGCGTAGCTCTGGAAGACCATGGCGATCTCCCGCCGCGCCGGGGGCCAGTCGGTGACGTCCCGCCCGCCGATGAAGACGCGGCCGGAGTCCACCCGCTCCAGGCCAGCCAGGCAGCGAAGCACCGTGGTTTTGCCGCAGCCGCTGGGCCCTAGCAGCACCATGAACTCGCCGTCGCCGATCTCCAGCGAGACGTCGTCGACCGCAATCACCCTGCCGAACTGCTTGCGCACCCGTTGCAGCGCAATGGTGGCCATGGCTTTCCCGCGTCCCTCCCTGGCCCCGCCTCCTCAGCGGACGGTGACCCCCCACAGTGTCAGCAGGTACCGCCGGATCAGCAGAATGACGATCAGGGCGGGGACGATCATGAAGAATCCGGCGGCAAAGCGGTAGTCCAGCGGGGCTCCGGCAGCGCCCACGGCGTTCATCACCAGGGCAGGGAGCGTGCGGTTGCGCAGGGTGAGGATGGTGGCGGCGAAGACCTCGTTCCAGGAGAGGACGAAGGTGAAGATGGCCGCCGCGGCCAGGCCCGGGAGGGCGATGGGGAGGGCCACCCGGCGGAAGGCCTGCAGCCGGCTGCAGCCCAGGGTCAAGGCCGCCTCCTCCAGTTCCAGAGGCACGCCCAGGAAAACGCTCATGGTGATGATGATGGTGAAGGGCAGGGCCAGAGCCGTGTGCACGAAGGCCACACCCCACAGGGTGTCGTACAGCCCCCAGCGGATGAAGGCCACCGCCAGGGGTACTGCCAGGATGGTGGCAGGAAACATCTTGGTGGCCAGGATCCCCAGGCGGAAAATCTCCCGGCCGGGGAAACGGAAGCGGGAGAGGGCGTAGCCGGCCGGCGCTCCGATGGCCACCGACAGCCCGATGGTCAGGGCGGCCACCAGCAGGCTGTTCAGGGTCGACGGCAGCACCCCCTGCGCCTGGAAGAAAAAGCGCATGGTCTCCGCCGACCAGGGCTGCGGCAGCAGCGGCCGCGGCCAGGCGTAGAGCTGCGAGCGCGGGGTGAAGCTGGCCAGGGCAATAAGCACAAGCGGCAGCAGGACCCAGGCAGCCAGCAGCGCCACCGTCACCCCCAGAAGAGCCTGCCGCGCGGGACGGCTCATGCGCGGGCCACCTCCTCCTCCCGGGTGCGCAGCAGGCGCAGGTAGAGCACGGTGACGGCCATGGACGTTCCCATGATCAGCACGGCGTAGGCGCTGGCCACGTGGGGGTTGCGGTAGATGGTGTACTGAAAATACGCCTCCCCCGCCAGGACCGGGACGATGCGCCCGGCCAGGGTGATCACGGTGGCAAAGAGCTGAAACGCCAGGATGGTGCGGATGATCAGCGCCGTCTGCAGGACGGGCCGCAGCAGCGGCAGGGTCACGTAGCGCAGCTTCCGCCAGCCGGTGGCCCCGAAGACCTCCGCCGTCTCGAAGAAGTCCCGCGGGATCAGCTGGAGGCCCGCCACCAGGATGAGCATGACGATGGCCGTCGCTCGCCAGACCTCGGTGGCCACGATGGCGCCGTAGAGCAGCAGCGGCTGCTCAAACGTCAGGAAGGTGATCGGTCGCGGCACCAGGTTCAACCCCTGCAGGAGCATGTTCAGGTAGCCGCGCTCCGTGAAGATGGACAGCCAGACCAGCCCGGCGGCCAGGTCGGAGATGCCCAGAGGGATGGCAGCCACGTAGAGGAAGGCGGTGTGCCCGGTGAAGCGGCTGTGCACCAGCAGGGCGATCAGCAGGGCGATGGTCACCTGCAGGGGGATGACCATGGCCGCAAGCAGCAGGCTGTTGCGGAGCGCCCCGCTGAAGTACGTGTCCCCCACCATGGCCTGGAAGTAGCGCAGGGTCAGGGCGCCGTCGGGGCCGCGGATACTTAGGGCCAGCGCCTGCAGCATGGGGTATACGAAGAAGGCCGCCAGGAAGATCAGGGTGGGCAGCAGCAGCAGGTAGGGCAGCCAGTCGATACGCAGGACGACCGGAAGACCGGGCCGCTCCAGGTGGCGCTGGGCGACGGTCATGGCCGGACGCGGGGAGGCGGAATGACCTCCCCGCGCTCACACTCCGGCATCGGCTAGTCCGGCCGGCAGGGCCGCTCCGGAGGGTCGGGCGGCGGGCAGATGGCGTTCATCGCCCGGTAGAGCTCCTCCAGGCGGCGCGCCTGCGCCGCCAGAACGTCCTCGATCTTCTTCCCCTGGACGGCGATCTGGGTGAACGTGTCCACGTATAGGGGGACGAACTCGCCCGAGCGCGCCCCCAGCCCGATGGGCAGCAGCGCCGTCCTGGCGTCCCGGGCGGTGGCCTGCGCGGTAACCCCGTCCGCCATCACCTTCAGTCCTCCTGTGGGCACCGCTCCGGCGGCCTCCCGCACCGTGGGGAAGAAGGCAACGCCCTGCAGGGTGAGGACCTGCGTGCGCGGCCGGGTGAGGTACTCGATCAGGCGCGCCGCCCCCTCCGGGTTGGGCGAGTACCGTGGAATTCCCAGCCCGGCGATGACCGCCAGGAAGGATCGGCCCCGCGGCCCGGCCGGGGAGGGCAGGACGACGAAGTCGTCGGGCCGCTCCCGCAGGGCTGGCAGGAGGCGGGCGGTGTGGTCCCAGGCCACCCAGACCTCGCCCCGCAGCAGCGGCTCGTGCATGAAGGTGTACAGGAAGGACGACGGGTGGGTCACCCCCCAGAGCCGGCGCAGGTACTGCCACATCTGCACGGCCTCCGGCGACTTGAATTTCTTCACCTGGGCACCGGTGTAGGCGGGGTAAATGTAGCCGTGGAGGAACCGCCCGTACAGCCCACCGGGAGCTGCGGGGAAGCCCAGGCGGCGCTCGCCGGTGGCCTGCCTGATGTTCTCCCCCCACTGCAGCAGGTCCTCATAGGTCATGGCCTGCGGGTTCCGCCCGGCGGGGAAGTGGGGCAGGGCCCGCTTGTGCGCTGCGATCAGGTAGGTGGCCTGCATCCAGGGGATGAAGGCCTGCACCCCGCCGATCTGCCCGGCCTTCACCAGGTCGGGGATGAAGGTGCGGTCGCGGCGGGCTTCCAGCTGGCGCAGCACATCCGCCACATCGCGCAGCGCGCCCTCGGCTACCAGCAGGGGGAAGTCGCCGTGCAGGGTTCCGGTAACATCGACCGTGCCCCGCCCGGCCCGAGCCTCGGCCACCAGGCGGTCGATGTAGGGGCCGGCCAGGTCGCCGATGAAGCGCACGCGGATCCCTGTCTCCTCCTCGAACCCCTTGAGCAGGGTGGTGCGCGCCCACTCCTGTTCGTGGACGGGGTTGAGCTGTGTGGAGGTGAACGTCAGCTCAACGGCCGGTGCGGAGGCCGCCGGCACCGCGCCGGCAAGCACACCCAGCAGCAACAGCAAGACCAGCCTGCTCGCTCTCATCCCGCGCCTCCTTTCTCCGTACCGTTCTGGCCCGCCACACTGCGCCGCCCGCGGGACAGGGGAGAGAAGCCGCCACAAACGACAACCGGCCCGGAAGAACCCACCGGGCCGGAACGCGCACGGTGCCGCTCCTCCTCCGAAACGCCTACGGGGTTAGCTGACGGGCTCGGGCTTCAGAGGATGCCCTAGCTCCGCCCGATGGCGGAGATTCGCCCCACAAGTACGGAGTCCCCCGCTCCCACCCTGGGATTCGGCGCAGCAGGCTTCTCTATGGCACTACCCCTCTTTCACGCACACCCACCATAGCACAGGGGTTCCCCCAGCGTAAACCGCCGCGTCTGCGCAGTTGTTCCGAAGCTCCTGCGTTGCCAGCCCTGGTCGCATCGGGCGGCCCGCGGCGCACTGCAGCCGCCGCGGCAGGGGTTCGCTACAGGGCGCTACGTCCGCCGTCGACGACGATCACCTGGCCGGTGATGTAGTCGGAGGCCGCCGACGCCAGGAAGACGGCCACACCTTTGAGCTCACCCGGCCGGCCGATGCGGCCCAGCGGCGTGTGCGCCTCCACCTCCCGTTGGGCCCGCTGCAGGACCGCCCGGCTCATCCGCGTGGGGAAGAAGGCGGGGGCGATGGCGTTGACGTAGACGTTGTAGCGGGCCCACTTCACGGCCAGATCCCGGGTGAAGGCCACCAGCCCCCCTTTGGCCGTGCTGTAGCCGATGGCGTCCAGGATCTCCGGCGGATCGCCCAGCAGCCCGGCCAGGGAGGCGATGTTGATGATCTTGCCGCGGCGGCGCTGGACCATCAGCCGGCCCACGGCCTGGGTCACCAGAAAGGTCCCGGTGAGGTTCGTCTCCAGGACCTGACGCCACTTCTCCAGCGGCATCTCCAGGACTGGTGCGCCCCAGGAGATGCCGGCGTTGTTCACCAGGATGTCGATGGCGCCGAAGCGGTCCAGGGCTGCGCGCACGCACGCCTCCACCTGGTCGGGCTGGGTGATGTCGCAGACCACACCCAGGCAGGCCATCCCGGCGGCCCGGAGCTCCTCCTCCGTGGGGCGTAGCCACTCCTCCCGCCGTGCGGCAATCACCAGCGCTGCCCCGGCCTCCCCCAGCCCTTCGGCCATCTCCTTCCCCAGGCCGCGGGAGCCCCCGGTGACCAGGGCCACCCTGCCGGAGAGGTCAAAGAGCTCCTGCACCCGCACACCTGCAGACTAGGCGACGTCCCGCCACTGAGTCCAGATCAGGCGGCAACGGGTCAGCGGAAGGCACGCAGCATGGGTTCTAAGTCGATGCCCTCCAGCTCCTGGGGCCACATGGGGACTCGCCGCTGCGCTTTCCGCCTGCGGGGGTTGCGGTAGACCACGCCCAGCGGCGAGCGGCCGCGGCGGCGGAAGTCGGCCAGCAGCTCCCAGGCCGCCTCCAGGCTGGTGGGGTCGTGATCCGCGGGGACAGGCTGCAGGCGCTCCCGGAACCAGTCGTAGGTGTTGAACTTGTTGTAGGTGACGCAGGGAGAGAAGTCGTTGACGAAGGCGAATCCCGGGTGCTCCATGGCCTGCGCGTAGACTTCAGCGGCATGCTTGGGATCGCCGGAGAAGGACTGGGCGATGAAGGTGGCGCCGGCGGCCAGGGCCAGCCGCAGCGGGCTGAAGGGCGGCGGCTCCTCCTCGGAGAACTCGGGGAAGTCCTGCCCCAGCCCTCCGGTGGGAGAGCGCTGCCCCGTGGTCAGCCCGTAGACCCCGTTGTCCATGACAATGAGCGTCACCTGGGGGTCCCGACGGCAGGCGTGCACGAAGTTCTCCACCCCGATGGCAAAGGTGTCCCCGTCGCCGGCCAGTGCCACCACGCGCAGGTCCGGGTTGGCCATCTTCACCCCCAGGGCATAGGCCAGCGGACCGCCGTGGGTACCGTGGAAGCCGTTGCCGTTCAGGTAGTTACGGATTTGCCCTGAGCAGCCGATTCCCCCGATGAGCAGTACCTCGTGCGGCACCAGCTCCAGGCGGGTGAAGGCCAGCTTCAGCGCGTTGAGCACCCCGTAGTCGCCGCAGCCGGGGCACCACTGGATGCGGTGCCGGGGAACGGCGTTCTCCTCCCAGACCTTGCTGGCAGACGCGCGGGCAGCCGGCTGCACGCTCACGGCTCACTCCCCCTCGTGGGCCTCCACGGGCACGGGCAGCGCTTCGGCCACGCGGACCTCCCCAATCCCCTGGCGCACGATCTGGTGCACGCCGCGGACGATGTCGGAGACGTAGAACACCCGCCCGTTGTACTTGAGGATACGGCGGGTGGGCAGGAGGCAGCGCTCCTGGATCAGGTCGGCCAGCTGCCCGGAGTAGTTCTGCTCGCAGACAATCAGCACGCTCGCCGCCTGCAGCACCGGCTTGACCAGGTGGGTGGGGAACGGCCAGAGGTGGGTGATCTGCACCACCGCCACCTCCAGCCCCTCGGCGCGCAGTCGCTCCCGCGCCTCCAGCAGCACCGGCTTGGTGGACCCCCATCCCACCAGCACCGGCCGTCCCGCCGGATCACCGTACACCTGCGGCCCCCGGGCGTCCTCCCGCAGGTAGGTCTCCATCTTGCGCATCCGTTTCTCCATCATGGCCTGGCGCCTGGGCGGGTCGGTGGTGACGAAGCCAGACTCGTCGTGCTCGGTGCCGCTCATCTTGAAGACCGCGCCGGGCGTGCCGGGGAAGATGCGCGGGGAGATGCCGGACTCGGTGAGGCGGAAGCGGCGGAAGCCGTCGCGCCGCAGGTCCTCCTCTGTGAGCACGCCCTCCCGGACGATGCGCACGGTCTCCCGGAAGAGGCTCTGAGGGACGCTTTTTCGCACCTCGGCCAGGGTCAGGTCGGTGAGGAAGAAGACCGGACACTGATACTTGTCCGCCAGGTGGAAGGCATCCATGATCAGCGTGTAGCACTCCTCCAGGGTCGAGGGCGCCAGGACGATGCGCGGGATCTCCCCGTGGCCTGCGCTGATGGCCATGCGCAGGTCTGCCTGTTCGGTCTTGGTAGGCATGCCGGTGGACGGCCCCGCCCGCTGGGAATCCACCACCACGATGGGGATCTCCGCAGCCCCGGCCAGGCCGAACTCCTCCACCTTCAGGGAGATGCCCGGCCCCGAGCTGCCCACCATGGCCCGGGCGCCGGCCAGACTGGCCCCCAGGGCGGCGCGGATCGACTCCCGCTCGTTCTGCCCCTGCAGCGACCGGCCCCCGTAGGCGGGAAGGTACCGGTCCATGAACTCCAGCAGCGGGGAGGCGGGAGTGATGGGGTAGCCGGCGTAGAAGCGGCAGCCTGCCTGGATGGCGCCCACGCCCAGGGCGTCCGTCCCGGAGAGGAACAGGAGCGGCTCGCTAGTGGACCGCGGCTCCAGCCGGTAGCCGACACTAGGCCAGCCGCGCTCCCGCAGCACCTCCTCCACCACGGCCCGGCCGCGCAGCGCCGCCCGCAGGTTGAGGTCCACCAGGTCCTGCGCCTTGCGGGCGAACCGCTCCTCCAGCAACGCCCGCAGGTAGTGCTGGTCCATGTCGAACTCCAGCAGGCGGAAGAGCGCGCCCACAACCACCATGTTCTTCACCACTTCCCGCTTCAGCTCGCGCAGGGCGATATGCCGGGCGGGCAGGGGGAAGACGCGGACGCCGCGGGCCTCCAGCGCCTCCGTGGGCACGGTTCCCGTGGAGGCGTCGTAGAGGAGCACGCCGCCGTCCCGCAGGTGGGCGCCGTGCCGCAGGATGGTGTCGCGGTTGGGCTGCTGCGGCGCGTCGGGGTTGGAGTCGAACTCCAGGGCCACCAGGATGTCCACCTGGTCGTCGCCGTGGGAAAGCGGCGGTTCCTCACAGATGAGCAGGGGGTCAAACTGGTGCGCGCCGTAGATGGTGGAGGCGTAGTTGCGCTCGTTGGCCAGGACATGCAGTCCCGCCCGGGTGGCGATGCGCCCCACCACATCTACCACCGTGCCCACCCCGTCCCGCAGCTGGACGCCCCCCACCAGCACCTTGAGACGGCCCGCCACCACATCCTCCTTCCCGGTCGACGCTCTGAGACGAACGGGCCTCTGGGCCGCACAATCCCAGAGGCCCCATCCATGTAAGAACTATAGCACGGCGGGCAAGGGAAACGGCCGGGCCTCCTCGAAACGGAGGGTGCGGTCCTGGATGCAGCGCGACCTCCGCGAGCGGTACGAAGAGGACCTGGCCCTGGTGCGCGGCGCACCCGCCTGGCTGGCGCTGGCCGCTGCCCTGGGCGGGCTGGCCATACTACCGTGGGTTGCGCCTGGCTACGTGGTCTTCACCGCCGTCCTGGTGGCGGTGAACACCATCATCGCCGTGGGCCTGAACCTGCTCACCGGCTACACCGGGCAGATTTCCCTGGGGCACGCCGGCTTCGTGGCCATCGGCGCCTACACCGCCGGGCTGCTCATGGGCCGGCTGGGCGCTCCCTGGTGGACGGCCTGGCCGGCCGCCGGACTGGCGGCGGCGGCGTTTGGCTTCCTGGTGGGGCTGCCGGCACTGCGCCTCACCGGCCCCTACCTGACCATCGCCACGCTAGGGTTTGGCATCGTCGTGCACCAGGTGCTGACCAACTGGGAGGCGCTGTCTGGAGGACGGATGGGCCTGCCCGTGCCGCCGCTGGCGTGGGGGCCGGAATGGCTGAGTGCGCAGCAGCGACTGTACTACCTGGCCGTCGCCAGTGCTGTCTTCCTGATCTGGGTAGCCACGAACCTGACGCGGTCTCAGGTGGGGCGGGCCTTTGTAGCCCTGCGTGACAGCGACATCGCCGCGGAGGTGGTGGGGGTCAACCTGACGCGGTACAAGACCCTGGCCTTCGCCGTCAGCGCCTGCTACGCCGGGGTGGCCGGCGCCATCTTCGCCCAGGCGCTGCGCCACCTGGAGCCGCAGAGCTTCACCCTGATGGAGTCCATCCTGTACTTCGCCATGATCGTGGTGGGAGGGCTGGGCAGCATTCCGGGCTCGGTGATCGGTGCCGTGGTACTCACGCTGCTGCCGCAGCAGCTCACCCTGCTGCGGGAATGGGTACCGGTCATCTTCGGTACCGCCATCATCCTGATGATGGTCATCGAGCCGCGCGGCCTCTACGGTCGCTGGCTGCGCATCCGGCTCTACTTCAAGACCTGGCCCCTGTGAGCTGGAGGCCGCGGCGATGGTGGAGCTGGTGCAGCTGATTGTGGGAGGGTTGAGCGCCGGGACCCTCTACGGGCTGGTGGCGCTGGGCATAGTCCTGCTCTACCGCTCCTCCCGCGTCCTGAACTTCGCCCACGGCGACCTGGCCACGCTGGCCGCCTTCGTGGCCTTCACCCTCCTGGTGCGCCTGCAGCCGTCCGGGTTGCTCCCGGGTCCGCTCCAGGTCCGCTGGCATCTCTTCCTGGCGGCGGCGGCGGGCAGCCTGCTGGTCGCCGCGCTGGTGGGGGCGGCGTTCTACTTCGTGATCATCCGGCCGGTGAAGGAAGCCACCATTCTGGGGAGGATCGTCGTCACCCTGGGCCTGGCCCTGGTCGTCAATGGTGGCGTCGTCCTCCTCTGGGGCGCGGACACCAAGGTCTTCCCCTTCCCCCTGTCCGATGTCCGCGTCCACCGCCTGGGGGGCGTGGTCATCAGCCAGCTCAGCCTGGGCCTGACCGCCGCCGGCCTGGCCCTGGTGCTCCTTCTCTACCTGCTGGTGCAGCGCACACGCGTCGGCCTGGCCATGCGCGCCGTGGCCCAGGATCTGGGGGCGGCGCAGGCGCTGGGCATCCCCTCCCGGCGCATCTTCGCCATCACCTGGGGGCTGGCCGGTGCGCTGGGCGCGGCTGCGGGCATCCTGGCCGCCCCGGTGACCCTGCTGGACCCCTTCATGATGCTTGACCCCTTCCTTAAGGGGTTTGCCGCGGCGGTGCTGGGCGGCATGGACAGCCTCCCCGGCGCTGTGCTGGGCGGCTGGCTTCTTGGCCTGGCGGAAGGCCTCTTTGCCGGCTACATCTCCTTCAAGTTCAAGACCACCCTGGCCTTCCTAATCATCGTCCTTACGCTGATGCTGCGCCCGGAGGGGCTGCTGGGGCGGGAATACCGTCGTCGGGTCTAGCGCCTTCCGCTTGGGCCGGAGACCATCCCCGGGCCGGTAGGGCGGTAGGCGGGCGATAGCGAAGCACCTTAGGTACGGGGCCCCGTGACGATCAGACCCTCGGAGGGAAGGTGAGATCGCCATGAGTCGAGCGCGTGTAGTGGGAGTTGTCCTCCTCGCCGGGCTGTTGCTCCCTGTCTCTCTGACCGCACAGGAACGGGGGGTGACGCCCACCGAGATTCTCATCGGCAGCACCCTCCCCCTCTCCGGTCCCGCCGCCTACTGGGGCACCGGGGTCGGCGGGGGAATCGACGCCTTCTTGAAGTGGGTCAACGACGGGGGCGGCGTGCACGGGCGGAAGTTCCGGGTGATTCTGCGGGACGACGCCTACCTGCCGGCGCGCAGCGCCCTGAACGTGCGGGAGCTGGTGGAGCGGGACGGGGTCTTTGCCATCGTGGGGATGATCGGTACGGCCAACGCTTTCGCCGCCAGGGACTACATCGCCGAGAGCAAGACCCTGTGGATCAGCCCCACCACCAACGACATCTGGGCCGGTTACCGCCACCGCCAGTACCTCTTCGTCACCTACCCCTCCTACCACAACGAGGGGCGCATCCTCACCCAGTACGCGGCAGAGAAGCTGGGGACCAAGGCCATCGCCGTCTTCTACCAGAACGACGAGTACGGGCTGGGGCTGCTGCGGGGGGTGAAGTACGGCGTGGCGGCGTCCAGGGGCGTCAGGCTGGTGGGACAGGCCTCCTACGAGGTCACGGACACAGACGTCAGCGCCCAGGCGGTGAAGCTGCGGGGCAGCGGTGCCGACACCGTCTTCATCGCAGCCACACCCGGGCAGGGCGCGCTCATCGTCCGGGAGATGGCCAAGCTGGGCTGGCGGCCCACCCTCCTGGCCACCTTCACCCTGGGCGACCCCATCATGTTCACCCTGGCCGGGGAAGCGTGGAACGACGTCTACTCCACCGCCTACTTCCCCCTGCCCGGGTTGGGTGACACCAGGGTGGACCAGATGCTGGCCACGCTGATCCGCTACACTCCTGCGCTGGCCCGCAGCCCCTACAACGCCCTGGCCGGGGTGACCTTCATCGAGCCCCTGGTAGAGGCGCTGCGGCGCACAGGGCCCACCGTGACCAAGGACCGGGTGGTGGCGGCGCTGGAGTCCCTGCGCAACTGGAACGGGGAGGTCTCCCGCGGCGTCACCTTCGGACCCAACCGGCGCCAGGGGCTGAACCGCATCTACATCGTCAAGGCCTCCGGCGGCAAGTATGTGAAGATCACCGACTGGATCGAATATCCGACGCAGTACTAGGGGTGGTGTCTGCGGCGGCTCCACTGCTTGAGGTCAGCAACCTCTCCATCGCCTTCGGCGGGATCCAGGCGCTGGCGGGGGTCAACTACACCGTCGACCCCCGCACCCTGGTCTCCATCATCGGCCCCAACGGCGCCGGCAAAACCACGCTGTTCAACTGCATCGGGGGTCTGTACCGCCCCGACCGCGGCACCATCCGCTTCCATGGCCGCTCCCTGATCGGCCTCAAGCCCGACGCCATCGCCCGCCTGGGGATTGCCCGCACCTTCCAGAACATCGAGCTCTTCCGCAGTAGCACCGTCCTGGACAACGTCCTGCTGGGTCGCCACCTGCACTTCCGGGCGGGGTTTGTCGCCGCCGCCCTGGGAACCCCACCCTGGCGGAGGGAGGAAGTCCGCCACCGCCGCCGCGCGGAGGAGATTCTGGACTTCCTGGACCTGCAGAGCGCACGACACCGCCGTGTGGGCGACCTCCCGCTGGGCCTGCAGCGCCTGGTGGAGATCGCGCGGGCTCTGGCCTCCGAGCCGGAACTGCTGCTGCTGGACGAGCCCAGTAGCGGCATGACCGCCGAGGAGAAGAGCGACCTCAGCTTCCGGATCAAGGACGTTCAGGAGGAGTGGGGCATCGCCGTGGTGGTGGTGGAGCACGACCTGCGCCTGGTGATGGACATCTCACAGCGGGTCACGGTGCTGGATCACGGGGTGAAGATCGCCGAGGGAACGCCGGCGGAGGTGCAGCGCCACCCGGAGGTGATCCGCGCCTACCTGGGGGAGGCGGTGGCGTCCACGGCGTGAGCAGCCCGCTGCTGCAGGTGCAGAACATCGAGACCAGGTATTACGGGCGGCTCACCGTGCTGCGCGGGGTGAGCCTGGCCGTGGCCGAGGGGCAGATCGTGGCCGTCCTGGGCAGCAACGGCGCAGGCAAGTCCACTCTGCTGCGTACGATCATGGGCTACATCCCTGACCAGCCGGAGAAGGGCGCGGTACACGTGCTGGGGCGGCGGGTGAACGGCTGGGACCCGGAGGACGTGGCCCGCCTGGGCGTGGCCTACATCCCTGAAGGTCGGGGCATCTTCCCTGAGCTCACCGTGGAGGAGAACTTGGCGCTGGGCGCCTACACCCGCCGCGGCCCCGCGGTGCGCGCCGACCTGGAGCGGGTGGAGGCCCTCTTCCCCGTGCTGCGGGAGCGGCGGCGGCAGGTGGCGGGGACGCTCTCAGGGGGAGAGCAGCAGATGCTGGCCATCGCCCGGGCGCTGCTCATGCGGCCCAGGCTGCTCATGCTGGACGAACCCTCCCTGGGGCTGGCCCCCATGGTAGTGGCGGAGATCTTCCGGGTGATCCGCGAGGTGCACACCTCCGGCACGGCCATCCTCCTGGTGGAGCAAAACGCGCGGATGGCGCTGGAGCTGGCCCAGTGGGGCTACGTGATGGAAAACGGCCGCATAGTCCTGGAAGGCCCTGCCGCCCGGCTGCGGGATAACCCCCACGTGCAGGAGCTGTACCTGGGAGTGGTACGGGAACCCTCGGTGAAAGGGTTCCGCCGTTACAAGGTCCGCCGTCGCTGGGCCTGACGACGGAGGCAACCTGCGACCTGCCTCACGGACAGCCCCGAAACTCGCCTCTCTGACCGCCCCGTAACGCTCCTCCCGAACCGCCCTGTGACCCTCCACGCCGCCTCCCCGGCAAGACCTCTACCGGTAAAGGCCCTGGATCAGGTCCCGGTACTTCTCCATGACCATCTTCCGCTTCACCTTGAGAGTGGGGGTGACCTCGCCGTCCTCAGCGTAGAGGCGCTTGGGCAGGATAGCGAACTTCTTCACCTGCTCCGGGGAGGAGAGCGTCCGGTTCACCGCCTCCACCTCCCGGGCGATGAGATTTCGCACCTCCTCCTGCTGCGTGAGGTCAGTGTAGGTGGTGAAGGGCAGACGGCGGTCCTGTGCCCATTTGGTCACGTTCTCCTCGTCGATCACCACCAGCGCCACCAGGTAGCGTTGCCCATCGCCGATGACCACGGCGTCGTTGATGTAGGGGGAGAACTTCAGCTTGTTCTCGATGTACTGCGGCGCGATGTTCTTGCCCGCGGCGGTAATGAAGAGGTCCTTCTTCCGGTCGGTGATACGCAGGTGTCCGTCGGGGTCGAAGACCCCCACGTCCCCGGAGTAGAGCCAGCCGTCCCGGATGGTGGCCGCCGTGGCCGCAGGATCCTTGTAGTACCCCACGAAGACGTTGCCTCCCCGGACCAGGATCTCTCCGTCCTCGGCCAGGCGCACCTGCACCCCGGGTAGCGGCACGCCCACCGTCTCCGGCCGTACATCCCCCGTCCGGTGCACCGTGGTGGGGCCGCTGCCCTCGGTCTGCCCGTAGACCTGCAGCACGGTCACGCCCAGGCTCCAAAAGTACTCCAGGATGTCGGGGGCCACGGGGGCGCCGCCGGAGAGGGCCCAGCGCAGGCGGTGCAGGCCCAGGCGGCGACGCAGGGGGTGCAGGACCAGCAGGTCGCTCAACCCGTAGAGCACCCTCAGGCCCGGGGGCAGGGGGCGCCCCCTCTGCCGGTAGGGCGCCGCCCGCCGTCCCACCGCCACGGCCGCACGGTAGGCCAGCCGCTTGAGGGGGTCTGCCTCGCGCATGTGCAGGTCCACCCCCGAGTACAGCTTCTCCCAGATTCGGGGCACGGCGAAGAGGATGGTCGGGGCCACCTCGCGCAGGTTGTCCAGCACCGTGTCCAGGTTCTCCACGAAGTTCACGGTGTAGCCGTGGCAGGCCGGCACCAGTACCGAGACCATGCGCTCGGCGATGTGCGACAGCGGCAGGTAGGAGAGCACCTCGTCGTCGGGATGGTAGCCCAGGGCGCCGGCCAGCGCCTCCACGGTCCAGAGGATGTTGCGGTGGGTGAGCATGGCTCCCTTGGGCGGGCCGGTCGTCCCCGAGGTGTAGATGAGCAGGGCCACGTCGTCAGCCCGGATGCCCGCCAGGCGGTCCTGCAGGGCCCCGGGGTGGGCCGCCCGGTGCGCCCGTCCCAGGTTGAGAAACTCGTCCCACATCAGGACCTGCGGGTCGCGGAAGGTACGCAGGCCCTCGGGATCCATGACGACGATCTGCTGCAGCGCTGGCAGCCGGGCGCGCACCTCCAGAGCCTTGTCCAGCTGCTCCTCCCCCTCGACAAAGAAAACGCGGCAGCCAGCGTGCTCCAGGATATAGTGCACCTGCTCGGGACTGCTGGAGGTGTAGATCCCGGTGGTCCAGGCGCCGACGCTCTGGATCCCCAGGTCGGCGAAGAGCCACTCCGGCCGGTTTTCGCCCACCAGGCCCACCCGCTCCCCCGGGACCACACCCAGGGCCATCAGCCCGTGCGCCACCAGGCGCACCTGCTCGGCATACTCCTGCCAGGTAACGGACTCCCACAGCCCCAGACGCTTGCGCCGCAGCGCGGCCTGCCGCGGGCGCATCATGGCCCGGGCGAAGAATGCCGCCGGGACGCTCTCACCGAGGACAGGCGGAGCCTGCGTCAGCACCGTACTGGTGGAACCTGCGCCAGCACTATACTAATTAAATTCGGACGCACGGGGGGAGCCTTCCTTCATGCAGAGAAGATCTCAGGGGAGAACTGGTGCGCCGGCCGTGACCCTGCCTGTCCACCCGATCGCCATTCCCACGCCGTTCCCCGTTGGGCCGGTCAACGCCTACCTACTCCCCCATGAGCCGGTGACTCTGGTAGACCCCGGACCGAAGACTGCCCCGGCCAGGGCCGCGCTCCAGGCGGGATTCGAGGCGGCGGGAGTGCCCCTGCGCGCCCTGCGCCGCATCATCCTCACCCACGGGCACACCGACCACTTTGGGCTGGCCGCTGAGCTGGCCGCGGAGACGGGAGCCACGGTCTACGCCCATCCCGACGACGCCCCCAAGTTTTCTGGCGAACGCACGTTCACTTCACACTTGCTGGACTTCTTGAGGCAGCACGGGGCGCCGGAGGAACTCGGTCCCCTGGTCATCGAGGCGCTGCGGGCGATGCGCCCGCTGATGGATCCGCTCACCGACTTCGAGCCCCTTTTGGAGGGCATGCGCCTTTCCTGCGGCAACGATCACCTGACCGTCCTGCACACCCCCGGGCACTCCGCGGGTCACATATGCCTGAGGGTGGATGAGGCAATCATCGCCGGTGACGTCCTCCTGGAGGCCGTCAGCCCCAACCCGCTGCTGGAGTTCGGCCCCGGGGGACAGCGCATTCGCACCCTGCCCCTGCTGCTGGACTCACTGCGCCGCCTGCTCCAGCTCAATCCGGTGCAGGTCTTTCCCGGCCACGGCGAGCCCTTCGGGCCAGCGGCCCCACGCATCCACCGGCTGCTGGAGCACCACGCCCAGAGGCAGGAGCGGGTGGTCGCCCTGCTGGGTGGCAGCCCGCAGCAGGCCTTCGACCTGTCCCGGGCGCTATTCCCCGACGTCGACCCCCTGAACCGGCTGCTCGCCCTCTCCGAGGTGAACGGACACCTGGACCTCCTCGTGGCCGCGGGCCGGGTGGTGGAGACCGTGGAAGGGGGACGGGTCTTCTACCGCCGGCGCGACTGAACCACTGCCTGGGCAGGCATGAGGGCACGACTGAACCGCGCCTCGGGCGGGCATGAAGGTATGGTGACCACTCGCCTCCTCCGCCGCACGACCTACGGGGTGCCAAGGCCGCGCCCGCAGCGCTCGGGGGGCGCCATACTGGCCTGGACAACGGTCCTGCTGGTCCTCGCTGGGGTGGCCCTGGTCCTGCGGGTAATTCGCTGGGCGGATCGCAACCTCTAGCCGTCAGGAGGCCTCTCCGGCCCCTAGCGTCGCAAGTAGGTATCAGTCCGGTCAATCCAATCCTGCCGCGGCGGGCTGAAGAAGTCCATCTCCACCGTATCCTCCAGGAACTCGGCGCCGTGCGGCAGGTTTCCCGGAATCAGCAGGACCTCGCCCGCCCGCAGCAGCAGCTCGCCGTCGGGCAGGGTGAAGCGCATCAGCCCGGAGAGACAGTAGGTGAGCTGCTCGTTCTGGTGCTGGTGCACGGGGACCGTAGCGCCACGCTTGAACTCCATGTAGGCTGCCATCAGGCGTTCCCCCCACAGGAGGCGGCGGGTCATTTGCGGGGTCACCTGCTCTGCTTCCAGGTCGAGCAGGCGCCGGTGGACGACGGATGCCATCGCTGTCCTCCTCCACGTAAGTTGGAAAAGCCTCCCCTCAATTCCCCGCCGCCCCGTCCCGGCCCTGCCGCCGGCTACCACTGCCCGCGGGTTCGGTCCATAATCGTCTCAGCGGGGCAGGTGAGCAGGGTGACCGGACTAGCGGCACCTGCACTGGCCGAGGTGCTCGACGGGCTGACCGCCTCCGGGGAGCTGTGGCGGCGGCTGACTGACGGAAAGGTGGAGTGCTACGCCTGCGCCCACCGCTGCGTCATCTTCCCCGGCCGGCGAGGGATCTGCAAGGTCCGCTTCAACAGCGGAGGGACGCTGCGCGTGCCCTGGGGATATGTGGCCGCCCTGCAGTGCGACCCGACGGAGAAAAAGCCTTTCTATCACTTCCTGCCGGGTTCTTCCACGCTCACCTTCGGCATGTTGGGGTGTGACTACGCCTGCGATTTCTGCCAGAACTGGCTGACCTCGCAGGCCCTGCGAGACCCGGCTGCCGGGATCCACCCCACGAAGATCACACCCCGGGAGCTGGTAGCCCTGGCCCGCCGCTGTCACGCGGCCGTGGTGGGGTCCTCCTACAACGAGCCGCTGATCACCAGCGAGTGGGCCGTCGCGGTCTTCAAGGAGGCGCGGGCGGCAGGCCTGCGCACCTGCTACGTAAGCAACGGCAACGCCACCCCCGAGGTTCTGGACTACCTCCGGCCCTGGACGGACGCCTACAAGGTTGACCTCAAGGCCATGACCCCGGCGCACTACCGGGAACTGGGCGGGGTGCTCTCACGCGTCCTGGAGGCCATCCGCCAGATCTACGCGCGCGGCTTCTGGCTGGAGGTGGTCACCCTGGTCATCCCCGGCTGGAACGACTCGGACCAGGAGCTCCTGGCGGCGGCCCGCTTCCTGGCCTCGATCTCTCCCTTCATCCCCTGGCACGTCATCGCGTTCCACAAGGACTACCGGATGACGGCCCCGGAGGACACCACCCCGCAGGTCCTGCTGCGGGCGGCCCGCATCGGCGAGGCCGCGGGGCTGAAGTACGTTTACGCCGGGAACCTTCCAGGGCAGGTGGGCCGCTACGAACACACCTGGTGCCACCACTGCGGTGCCCTGCTGGTGGAGCGCTGGGGGTACCTCATCCGGCAGAACCGCTTGCGCGGCGGGCGCTGTCCGCAGTGCGCCACGGCCATTCCCGGCATCTGGCAGTAAGGCCTGACGGAGGATATTCCCCCGCCGACACGAAGTCTAGGACGAAGCGCAGGACATCATGGAAGGGGGATGATCGCAGATGTCGGCCAAGGCGTACGCGCAGTGGGGTGGCATCATCCTTCTCGTCCTAGGAGTGCTGGGCCTGTTCACGGGTGTCAGGGTTATCGGTCTCAACTCCGACATCGTCGAGGACATCATCCACCTCGTGGCTGGCCTGATCCTGGTGTACTTCGGCTTCCGCGGCACGGACGCGCAGGCCGCCACCTGGGCGCAGGTGTTCGGCGTCATCTTCCTGGTTGTGGGGGTCATCGGGTTCATCCCTGCGGTGAAGACCCTCTTCGGCCTGCTGCCCACAGGCCTGGCCGCCGCCGACAACATCGTCCACCTGATCTACGGCGTCCTGGGTATCTGGGCCGGCCGGTCCTACAAGCCGGCTGCAGCGTAGCCAGCCACTCCACCAGCAGCGAACGCAGGTGGCGCCTCCGGAGCTCCAACTCCGGGGGCGCCGCTGCTTCTGGGGGCGCCGCTGCTTCCGGGGGCGCCGCGGCGACCCGCCTCACCTCGTGGCCCTTCGGGCACGTCGATGTCCCTGCTTCCGTAGTGAGGTGAGAGAAAGGTGGGCTGACCGTGCGATCAGTCCCCCAATGCCAAGAAGGCGAAGGTGTGGAGCCGGCGCGGGGATTCGAACCCCGGACCTGCGCATTACGAGTGCGCCTGCTCCCAATCTCTCACAATCCATCGAGTCTCCTGAGTCTCAAAATGCGGACATTCCCGAGAAACCTGAGACGGAAAGGAATCAGCGAGACCCTGAGGGTGGCAGATGTGCCCCAAGGGTGCCCCAACGGATGTACGCAACAATCTTGATTCGCTGGCAACCCGATTACAACCGACCTAATCCATAGTACCAGTGGAGACACAGTCTCCTGAGAGGACGGGATAGGGCCGACCTCTGGCTCGAACTGGGGGGCCTGATGGCCAACCTGGGCCGGCTGGTGGCCCTCCGGGCGACCGACGGATAGGGCCAGGCGACAGGACGATCTGTCGGACAGCACGTGTGGCTCACCGATCGCTGAAACCCACTCCGCATAAGGATTTTTCAGGGCGAACTATTTAGCCTCGCGTCTACTTCCGTAACAATCTTGTCAGCGGTCTCAAGGAGGACTCGCGCATGATCTAGCATCTCGTCGCGCCTCCGAGCCCTGCGCTTTCTTGTTCGGTGCTTCAGGTCCATGTCCATTTCGTGCACGATCCGATTCCGGTTCTCGAAGGTAACCCTGAGCTGCTGAGTGTTTAGTTTCAGGTTTGCTGCTCCGAAGTACTCCAACGTCCTCTGAAGCTCCTCAAAGGACTGAAGACTCCGACCGCTCAAGTCCCGAGCCAGTGACTCAACGGCCACCTTGAGGGGATCGCCAGATAGGATCAGTCGGGACAGCTCTTTGGTGTTGACCCCCGCCAGAGCTGCGACTTCGGGCTCTCCCCGGAGGAGACGCCGCTCCACAAACTTGGCCAGTGCTTCGCGTGCCGGCT